>CAZWOG010000087.1:0-4270 GCA_964635685.1 uncultured Dehalococcoidales bacterium
GATATCGATGGTTTTTGTGATGGCCTGCGGCGGAGGCTCGAGCGTAGTCCCAGCATCCACACCGACCCCCACGCCAACGCCAACCCCGACCCCTACACCAACGCCGACAGCCGAGCCAGCGATGATGCCCCCATCTATCGGCTACCTGCCGGAAGGATGGCAGCTTGTCTTTGAAGCTTATTATGGTCAATATGCCGCGGCGGACGAACCAAAGACGGGTTCACTGCAGTACAACAATGAGGCCAGCAATGCCTCGGTATTTATAGAATACGGAGATCTGCCAGAATGGGCATCAGGGAAAGGATATGATGCCGCAGGATTCCTGAGGGAAGCTCTCAATCAACGCTGCGATAGCTGTCAAAAGCCGGAACCCGATGAAATGGGAACGATGACATTCTGCGACCGCCCTGCCGCATATGCAAAATTTTCCTTGCCGCAAGAGAGTGCCTTTGGCATTTTAGTAATATATATAAATGGTTCAGTAATGATCGGGGCTAATGCAGCATGGACAACGACGGAACAGGAAAATGAAGTAATGTCACTTATCGAGAGCATTTCTTTTAATCAGTAACATACGGAGGAACCATGGAGATAATTCTCAATACCGATCTATCCAACCTGATGTATCGAGGCAAGGTTCGCGATTCATACGACCTGGGCGACAGCATGCTGATGGTCGCCACCGACCGCATCTCCGCCTTCGATTCCGTGCTGCCCTGCGGCATTCCTTACAAGGGAGCCGTGCTGAATCAGATCTCCGCCTTCTGGTTTGAAAAAACAGAACATATCATTCCCAATCACGTGATAAAGGTTATCGACGACGCCGACTGGCTCAACGAGATGTACGGAAAGAGCGCATGCTATGGGAATTATGGATTCCCCTCTTATTTGGAGGGTCGCTCGATGGTCGTTAGAAAGGCGGAGCGCGTAGAAATAGAATGCGTCATCCGCGGCTATATTTCGGGCTCGGCATGGGCTGAATATAAGGGAAAAGGCACTATCTCGGGCGTGCACTTCCCCGCCGGCATGGAGGAGAGCGAGAAGCTGCCCATCCCCATATTCACGCCGACGACCAAGGCTGATACAGGGCATGATATCCCCATAAGCTTCAACGAGGTGAAGAAGCTCATCGGCGCCAGGAGGGCCAAGGAGATCTCGGAGAAGTGCATGGAACTCTACCAGTTCGCCCATAACCACGCGCTGGGCAAAGGCATCATCATCGCCGATACCAAGATGGAATTCGGCGTCGTGGACGGCAAGCTGATACTTATCGACGAACTGCTGACACCGGACTCGAGCCGCTTCTGGGAAGCATCGGAGTACGAGCCCGGGCACTCACAGCCCAGCTTCGATAAGCAGCCGGTGCGCGACTGGCTGGTGCAATCCGGCTGGAACAAGGAGCCACCGGCACCGATGCTGCCCGATGAAGTGATAACGGTGACGAGCGACAGGTATGTGGAAGCGTTCCACAGGCTCACCGGCAGGGATCTTCAGGTTTAAACATGAAGATAAGGCACCTTTTGCTTAATCGCCTCGACTTCAGGCCATCCCTTCGCTCTTGAAATACAGCGAAAGGCCGGCGACCGTTACGTCTATGCCCCGCTGCGATACATGCATGCTGTGCCTTCGCCAGATGCCCTCATCTATTCGCTGCCCAATCTCTTCAGGCGACTCGCCGCTGCGCAGCCCCTCGATCACGATATCGCTACAGATACGGACATTTTCCGCCGCACGCGACATGACCGCGCCGGACTCGCGCTCCACCGTGCCGTGCGATACAAACACCATCTCCGCGCCAAGGTTCATTCCGCGCAGCTTCTCGATAGTGCCGATATACTTGTCGAGATCGAAGCTCATCGGAGGCGCTGCGGGCAATTGGAAATCGGGCAAACCCAGCGCCTCGCCGCAGAAGAGGCCGCACGATTTCCTATCGTATATGGCAAGGTGATGCGGCGCATGCCCCGGCGTGTAGATAAACTCAAGCTCTCTGCCGCCGGCGTCGATAACCTCGCCATCCTTCGGTAGAAGCAATCGACTCTCTGGCACAGGCTCGACTGTACCGAAGCGCGATTCGAAGTCGGCACCGAATACCATCTTGAACGCCTCGACCATGTGCGATGGATCGATGGCGTGCCTGGCGTAGCGCGGGTGAACGACAACCTTCGCATTGGGATAGAGACGTGACAGAGCGCCTGTGCCGCCGTAATGGTCCATATGCAGGTGCGTCGGAAGAATATAATCCAGGGTTCTTATCGCGAGTGAATTCAGCGCATCCAGGAGCGTCGGCACATTTGCAGAAGGGCTGGGATCAATCATGGCACAGGCCGCATCCCTGATAATATAAGCAACAGATGGGTACTGCGCCGTAAGCAGCGGGGTTTCGACCCTGTATATGCCATCAGCTACTTCTGAAAGGTTCAACTCCACTTACGTTTATTTACCCCTCGAGTTTCCCCTTGGTGCTCGGCACCCTGCCCGCGATTCGCGGGTCGATGCGCGTGGCGGAGCCCAGCGCGCGGCCCAGAGCCTTGAACAGCGCCTCCACCTTGTGGTGCTCGTTGGTGCCGTAAAGCACCTGAGCATGCAGGTTCATCTTGCCCTCGGCGGCGAGCGTCTCGAGGAAGTGGCGTATCATATCGGACTCCATGTCACCGATCTTCTTGTTGGTAAACTGCAGGTCCAGGACGGCATATCCCCTGCCGGAGAGGTCAACGACAACGGTAGCCAGCGCATCGTCCATGGGAACAATGGCATGGCCCATCCTGACGATGCCCTTCTTATCGCCCAGCGCCTTGTTCAGCGCCTGGCCTAATGCGATGGCGACATCCTCGGCCAGGTGGTGCTCGTCCCAGCCGGAGGCTGTAATACTTATGTCAAATAGCCCGTGCTGGGCCACATGGGTCAGCATGTGGTCGAACATCTTGGAGCCGGTCTTGATGGTGAACTTGCCCTGGCCGTCGAGGGAGAGCATCACCTTTATCTTGGTCTCCCCCGTCTCACGGGTTATAGTCGCCAATCTCTTGCCTGCCATAATTTACCTCCGGTTAAGATTTATCAACCCCCTCGATCCCCCACTCATGGGGGAAGAAAGAGAGATTAGGGGACACCCCTATTACCCCGCCAGAGGGCGATCCCTCTGGACTTCCCTGTTCCGACTGAAGCATGTGAGTCGATTTATTATCCAACCCCCTATATCCCCCACACTTGGGGGAATTTGAAAAAGGCTGGGGGACACCCCCAGTTCCCCCGGCAGGAGATTTCTCCTGCACCTCTACACCCTACTGACTACTCACTACTTACTACTTACTATTTTCCCTTGTGCGCTTTCTTGAGAGTATCGATTACAGCATCGGTGTGCTCCGGCTTGCCCACGCTGATACGTATATAATTCTTCAATAGCGGCGTATCGAAATAGCGCAGGAAGATGCCCTTCTTGCGCAGCGCCTCGTGCATCTTGCGGGCGTTGCCTTCGATAACAGCGCATAATATAAAGTTCGAATCTGACGGATATGGCCGCAGGAATTTCAGCCCTTCGAGCTTCGCATAAAGCCGCTCGCGCTCTTCGATTATCTTTGCGACGGTGCCCTTGAGATATTTGATATCCGCCAGCGACTCCAGCAGAGCCACATGCGCCGCGGCGTTGATATTGTACGGCTGTTTTATCTTCATCAGTTGCTCGACGATGGCGGGTGCGAAGATGCCGTAGCCCAGCCTCAACCCGGCCAGTCCGGCCCATTTGCTTAAGGAACGCAGCACGATGAGGTTGCTGTATTTCGCAACTAGTGGTACCACCGTTGCGCCGCTGAATTCATGATATGCTTCATCCACGACGATTATCCTGCCAGTCTCCAGCAATTCGACGATATCCGCCTCAGTGGTGAGATTGGCCGTCGGGTTGTTAGGCGAGGCGATGAAGACCAGCTTGGCTTTATTATCCAGCGCCTTCCTTATAGCAGCGACATCGATGTCATAGTTCTTATCGCGCGCCAGCTCGACGGTGTGGCCGCCGCAGACGTCAGTGCAGAACTGGTACATCCCGAACGTCGGCGGGCAGTTTACCACGCCGTCGCCCGGCTCGAGGAATAATCTGAGTATGAGATCAATAAGCTCATCGCTGCCGGCGCCGGCCAGGATATTCGCAGAATCGACTCCGGTGTACTTCGATAATGCCGCACGCACCTCGCGCTGCTCCGGGTCGGGGTAGATGTTGAAGTACGGATATTTCGACAATGCCCTGCCGACACGCGGCGAGCAGCCGTAGGGGTTCTCG
>CAZWOG010000088.1:0-4261 GCA_964635685.1 uncultured Dehalococcoidales bacterium
GGGTAAAGCACTGAATTCACGCGGGGGTCTACCGACCTACCAAAGGAAATCAGAGAGCGCACTGACGCCCTGGATTCCCTGGGTAACACCACAGCAGCAACAGGCAAGGGGTTTGCTATCGGTGCTGCAGGTTTAACAGCCTTAGCCTTGTTGTTGTCATATTGTAATGCTGTACAATTGACGGCACTCGACCTCCTGCAGCCTGAGACAATTGCAGGCATTTTCCTGGGAGCGCTACTGCCAGCCCTCTTCTGCGCTCTAACATTAAACGCCGTAGGACGGGCTGCTTTCTCAATAATCAACGAGGTCCGACGCCAGTTCAAAGAGATCAAAGGGATCATGACCGGCGAGGGTAAACCGGAATACGGTAAATGCGTTGATATCTGCACCAAGGGTGCTCTCAAGGAAATGATCATCCCTGGTGTTATGACTGTATTAGCACCTGTAATCGTAGGATTCGCATTAGGTAAAGAAGCTCTGGGAGGATTCCTGATCGGAGCAACTGTAACCGGATTTATTTTTGCGGTTATGATGTCCAACGCCGGAGGCTCCTGGGATAACGCTAAGAAGTACATCGAGACCGGCCAATACGGTGGAAAACGCTCGGACGCTCATAAGGCAGCAGTTGTAGGTGACACCGTAGGCGATCCGTTCAAGGATACATCGGGGCCATCACTGAACATCATGATTAAGCTGATGTCTATAGTAGCACTGGTTTTGGCACCTGCTATCCTAAGTGTGAATGGGAGCTAGAAGATAGACATAAAAAAAGAGCAAATCGTAATATCTTGTTATGGAAGGAGGGATCGATAGAGTAAATAAGGAAAATCGTCTGTCCAGTATACAGACAATGCCAACTCAGAGATATATAAATAGAATAAATATATGAAGGGAGGTTCACAAAGGAATGGGTGATTTACCCGGAATATTTTTGGCTGTTCCTATAGCAGGTGTCGTGGCACTCGTTTTTGCCGGTTACCTCGCATGGAACGTAATGCGACGCGATCCCGGTACCAAAGAGATGCAGGACATCGGCAACATGATCCTTGAGGGAGCCAAAGCCTTCCTCAAGCGCCAGTACACCACCATCGCAATCCTCTCCGTCGCCGTAGCGATCGTCATCGCGC
The DNA here is from genome assembly GCA_964635685.1 of uncultured Dehalococcoidales bacterium. GTDB lineage: Bacteria > Chloroflexota > Dehalococcoidia > E44-bin15 > E44-bin15 > JAYEHL01. The sequence goes on from CAZWOG010000088.1 coordinate 1,128, forward strand.
TGCTGGTCGGATTCCTGCAAGGCGATGCAGAGGTAGCTAAATTAGGCGTAGGCAAATTTGCAATAGGATGGCATACAGCCGTAGCCTTCCTAGTAGGCGCTTCCTGCTCCGCCGTCTCCGGCTTTATCGGCATGTACATCTCGGTAAAGTCCAATGTACGCTGCGCTAATGCCGCACGGACCGGTGGCTTGAAACAGGCCATAGATGTAGGTATGAAGGGAGGAGCCGTTTCCGGCTTCCTCATCGTCGCCCTGAGCCTCATTGGCGTAACCGCCATGTACTTTGCCTATGGGGGATACAATAACCCCGGCATCGCACCGCACCTCATTGTAGGTTTCGGCTTCGGCGCAAGCTTCGTAGCACTCTTCGCTCAGCTGGGAGGAGGAATCTACACCAAGGCAGCTGATATGGGTGCCGACCTCGTAGGCAAGGTGGAGGCTGGCATACCTGAAGATGATCCGAGAAATGCTGCGGTCATCGCTGACCTCGTTGGAGACAACGTGGGCGACTGCGCCGGCCGTGGCGCCGACCTGTTTGAATCCACGGCAGCCGAGAACATCGGCGCAATGATCTTGGGTATTGTGATATGGGAGATTACGGGAAATCCAGTTTGGGTACTGTTTCCATTAGTCGTCCGCGCATTCGGCATCATCGGAAGCATGGTCGGCGTCTTGTGTGTCAGAGGCAAAGAGAATGAGAACCCGATGAATGCCCTCAACCGCGGCTACTTTGTTGCCATCGGATTAGCCATCGCAGGTATGATCGCAACAGTCCTCGTCATGATGGGCGACCAACCTGGAAAATACTGGCTGGTGGGTGCCGGCTGCGTAGGCATCATCACCAGTATAATAGTAATATTTGTAACCCAGTACTACACCGAGTACCGCTACAAACCGGTTCAGGAGATCGCAAAGGCCTCTCGCACAGGCCCGGCAACGAACATCGTTGCCGGTACTGCGGTGGGCTTTGAGACCACTTTCGCTACTGCCGTGGTAATTGGCGTAGCCCTGCTCCTCTCCTACTTTTTTGGCTCCAAGACAGGTATTGCAGGTGGCGCTGTATTCGGTACTGCAGTTGCAACCATGGGCATGCTAATGACATGTCCCTTCGTCCTGGCAATGGATACCTTTGGCCCCATCACCGACAACGCCGCTGGCATCATCGAGATGGCCGGCATTGGCGGAGGGGTAAGAGAGGTCACCGACCGTCTTGATGCAGTCGGCAATACCACTAAAGCCCTGACCAAGGGTTATGCCATGGTCTCGGCCGGATTGGCTGCCTTCCTGCTATTCCAAGCGTACATTGATAGAGTAAACCTCTTATCTAAAGTACAGATGACCGGAGTCGACCTCTCCAAGATTGAGGTATTCATTGGCGCACTCCTCGGAGGAATGCTTGTGTACCTCTTCAGCTCAATGGCCGTCAGGGCAGTAGGTAAAACTGCGAGTAGCATTATTGAAGAGGTTCGCCGCCAGTTCCGCGCTGACCCAGGAATCATGGCTGGCACCTCCAAGCCGGACTACGGCCACTGCGTGGATATAACCGCAAAGGCCGGCCTGCGCCAGATGATCGCCCCAGGCCTCCTGGTAGTGCTTGCTCCAGTAGTAATCGGTGTGTTCTTCCGCTATATACATGTAACCGACAACGTCTCCCCAATGGTGGTAGGTGCACTGCTGATGGTAGGCACCATCGGCGGTATCCTCATGGCCAGCTTCATGAACAACGCTGGCGGCGCATGGGATAACGCCAAGAAGTACATCGAGAGTGGCCTGTTCAAGGACGAAAAGGGCAATGTCCTTGGGAAAAAGACTCCAACCCATGCCGCCGCAGTAGTCGGCGACACCGTTGGTGATCCGTTCAAGGACACAGCCGGTCCTTCTCTGCATGTACTGGTGAAACTCCTTGCCACCATCACGCTGGTACTTTGCCCACTCTTCATAGGCTAATAGCAGATATAATACACTAACAATCAAGGAACCCCTTTCAAATAGTGAGAGGGGTTCCTTTTTTATTAAGATATGTAAGATGTTTCCTGCCGGGAGTTTGGGGGTGTCCCCCAAACTAAAAATCCCCCAAGTCTGGGGGATTAAGGGGGTTGGACAAACCATTTATATTCTACAAATCGACGCGTATTGGGACAATTAGGATGATTGCGAAACGCGATTATTTTTCCAGCAAATAAGGTACCATCACAACCGCGATGTTCGGATGTCTTTCGAAGGCTCTATGCAAACGCAAAGCGCTGCGTTCATGCAAATATCTTTCCCACCAGTGCGCAGTAATGAATTCCGGCAGAACGATAGTAACAAATGCATCCGGTCTCTGGCTGTGAATCGCCTTCACATATGCCAGCAGCGGACGTACAAAGGAGCGGAATGGCGACTCGACCACGACCAATTTTAAATCAGAAGCATAGGTACTTACCTTTTGTTTGATTTTCTCAGCGCTCTCCGGATCTGTGGAAACATGCAGCATGATGGCATTGTTCGCAATCGTCCTGGCGAAAGCTATGGCGCGCAGCGAGGCATAATTCACATCTTCAATCGGTACGATAACCACTTGATCGATCTTTGGCGACGGCAATTGCTCCGGCACGATCCGCAGTTGATCCGCAACATTGGAATAATGGCGATGCATCATCAGAAAGGCCGCTATCATCAACGGGGCTAGTAAAACAACAATCCATGCGCCGAGCATAAACTTCGTCACAACGACGATTATAAGGATACTCGCAGTCACGATAGCGCCGATGCCGTTGATAGTGATACTTGATCTCCATCTATATCCACGCTTTTTCCACCAGTGGACGACCATACCCGAATTTGACAGGCAGAACGCCAGAAAAACGCCTACGGCATACAAGTGAATCAGGTTATTCACGTTTCCCTTAAATATAACAATGAGCAACGCCGCAACCCCCCCCAGAGCGATGATGCCAGTAGAAAATGCCAGCCTGTCACCGCGGTCCATGAACTGGTGCGGCATATAATTATCACGTGCCAGAATCGACGACAGGCGCGGGAAATCGGCAAAGGCGGTATTAGCAGCAATAATAAGGACTCCCATAGTAGCCACCTGGAAGATAACATAAAAAGCGTTTACGCCAAAGACAGCATGCGCTATCTGGGAAACAA
>CAZWOG010000089.1:0-4210 GCA_964635685.1 uncultured Dehalococcoidales bacterium
GTTGTCGATAAGAATAATGTAGAAACGGGAGACGACTGGTGGCGCAATCCCAGTGGGACAGGTCCTTTCAAACTGCAGGAGTGGAGCAGCGGACTGCGTATTATCCTGGAGCGGAACGACAATTATTATCGTGGCGTTGCAAAGATCGAGGAGGTTGTGTTTTTACTGCAGGGCAATTCGATGACGATGTATGAAAACGGCGGCATCGATATCGTCGGCGTTGGGGCTGCCGATATCGATAGGGTGCAAGATCCGGATAATCCTTTGAATGAGGAATTAGTGTATACGCCGGAGCTTTCACTTTATTATATAGGGTTTAACGTCAATATAGCTCCCTTCAACGATGCGAAGGTGCGCCAAGCTTTGTGTTATGCCGTGGATAAAGAGAAAATCGTTGATGTTTTAACCAAGAACACCGTTTCGGTTGCATGGGGAATTCTTCCCGAGGGCATCCCAGGTTACAGTGAGGATCTGGCCGGGCTTGAGTTCAATATATCGAAGGCGCAGCAGTTGATAGCGGAGTCGAGTTACCGCAATGGTTTGCCACCTATAGTTCTATCGGTTCAGGGAAGTTGTGCCGGTGTTCCTTCCACCGATGTTGCTATTGCATATATGTGGCAGGAGAATCTGGGTATTGATGTTGCAGTGGAAGCACTCGATTTCAGTACGCTGATTCAGGAAGCGAGGGAGGGGGAATTACAGGCTTTTGAGGTGGGGTGGATAGCAGATTATCCTGATGCAGAGAACTTCCTTGACTTGATCTTTCACTGCGGCAGTGTAGAAAATTATACGGGCTACTGTAATCAAAGCGCAGATGCTTTATTGGAGCAGGCTCGTGTGACCTCCGATGTCGATAGTCGGATGGAGCTATATCATTCGGCGGAGCAGGCTATTGTACAGGATGCGCCCTGCCTCCCGCTATGGTTCGGGCAGAATTATTATCTGGTCAAGCCGTATGTGAAGGGCTTCAACCCTGCGCCGACGATCATTTCTTCACTAAAGGATGTATGGATTGAGAGATGAAATTATTGGAATGAAGACTATTTTCTGCTATAATGATTCGTTATGAAAGTATCATCGCAAACAATAGAAAACAGACAGATGCTTTTTGAGGTGGAGGCGGAGCCGGATGAGGTGGAAAAATCACTATCGGCTGCATATCGTCACTTGGTAAATCGGATTGAAGTCCCGGGTTTTCGTCGGGGCAAGGCGCCAAGGAGTATGCTAGAACGACATATCGGACGTGGTGCTTTGCTTGAAGAAGCCATGGAACATCTGGTGCCGGAGCTGTTAGGCAAGGCGATCGATGAACAGAAGATAGAGGTTATCGCTAGGCCACAGATAGAGATCACAAAGATCGAGCCGGTTGTATTCAAAGCTACCATATCACTGCCGCCGACTGTGGAGCTGAGTGATTATCGTGAGATCAGGATCGATAAGGAGCCTGTCAACGTTGACGAGGCTGAGGTGGATAAGGTCGTCGAGCAGGTGCGCATGCAGAATGCAACATGGGAGCCTGTGGAACGCCCGGTGAGATTCGGCGATCTGGTGACGATCGACTTGTTCGGTAAGGTGGAGGAGGAGCAGTTGGTTGATCAGAAAGATCTGCAGATGCAGGTACAGAAAGATATGCCTATGCCTGTTCCGGGATTTTCCGAGCAGATCGAAGGCACGGAGAAAGGCCAAGAGAAGGAATTCACGATTGCAATCCCTAGTGACTTCAATGCTCCTAAAATCGCCGGGAAAACCTGTTCATTCAAGGTAAAGATAAATGAGATTAAGGAGCAGAAGCTTCCCGATATTAACGATGATTTTGCCAAGAGTATGGGCGGCGATTTCGATAACGTTGAGTCCATGAGGAAGAATATTAACTCCAATCTGAATAATATTTACCAGGTTGGTGCCATGAGGCGTTTCGAGCAAAAGGTGCTTGAGGCAGTGGTGGAAAAGTCGAAGATAGACTTTCCTCCAGTTTTGGTCGAGCAGGAGATCGACCGGGTGATTATGGAGAGGGAGAGGGAACTTGCGGCGCGCCGTATCACTCTGGAGGAATTTCTCAAGAGCCAGAAAAAGAGTATTGATGAATTGCGTGAGAGCCTGAGGCCTCTGGCCAGCAAACAGATTGCGATATCGCTGGTGGTAGACAAAGTCGCCGAGAAGGAAAACATAAAGGTCAGTGCCGAGGAGATAGAGGCTGAAATAAAGCACATGGTGGAGTCGGCTGGCGAGCGGGGCGAGGAGCTTAGCAAGGTATTTCAATCGCCAGCACCGCGAAGCTCCATAGAGAGATCGCTTATTGTCGCCAAGGCAGTCAAGATGCTGATGGATATCGCATCGAACGAACTGAAAACAGAAACGGAAGCTGCAAAGGCAGAGGAGAAATCCTCGGGTGAAGGTGAAACTAAATAGAGAGGGGGAGTGAGCAAATGGATCCAATGGCTATTATACCTTTTGTAACCGAGACCAGCGCCAGGGGTGAGCGCACTTTAGATATATATTCACTTCTGCTTAAGGAACGCATAATATTTTTAGGTACCCCCATCAATGATCAGATCGCCAACCTCATTATAGCCCAGCTCCTCTATCTTGAACGCGAGGATCCGGATAAAGATATAAGCCTTTATATCAATTCCCCCGGCGGAGTGGTGAGCTCTGGCCTTGCTATTTACGATACGATGCAACTGATGCGATGTAATGTTTCTACGATATGCGTTGGCTCGGCTGCGAGCTTTGGCACGGTCCTTCTGTGCGCGGGAACAAAGGGCAAGCGTTATGCCCTGCCCAATGCCACGATTCATATGCATCAGCCGATGGGCGGCGTGCAGGGGCAGGCGTCGGATATAGCTATCCACGCTAAAGAAATCATAAGATTGCAGGAGAAATTAAACCATATAATTGCCAACCATACCGGCCAGGCCTTCGATAAGGTTGCAAAAGATACCGATCGCGATTTCTTCCTCAGCGCCGAGCAGGCTGTAGAGTATGGCATAGTCGACGAGATACTGAAAAAGGAAGAACGCAAGTAGCTTTTAGAAAATTCTTAGCTCTCATAGCGGCCTTCGGTCGCAGGTACATATAATCATATATATAAGGAGGGATTTTTTGGCAAACGAAGTACTATATGAGAAGAAGGGCCACGTTGTCATTATCACCTTGAATCGCCCCGAGGCGATGAATGCTTTCAACCCCCCTCAGATAAAAAAGTTTAGTGAGGCCTCGCTAAAGTTTAAAAATGATCCTGACGCATGGGTGGCCATCGTAACCGGTGCCGGCAATAAGGCGTTCTCCGCCGGATTCGATTTGAAAACCATGGACGCCGGCGGCGACAGGCTGCCATCCCCTGGAGACGATGCGCCCCCGCTTATTCAAAGGGGGCTAGATGTATTCAAACCTGTTATCGCCGCCATCAACGGTGTCGCAATGGGTGGGGGTCTTGAGGTGATCCTCGCCTGTGATCTGAGAATCGCTGCCGAACATGTAAAGCTTAGTGTTCCCGAGGTCAAGTGGAATCTCATACCCGGCTGGGGTGGCACCCAGCGGCTGCCACGGCAGATTGGCAGGGCGAAAGCTGCTGAGATGTTGCTGATTGGCGGATCCATCACTGCGCAGGAGGCTCTGCAAGTCGGCCTGATCAATAAGATTGTTCCTGCCGATAAGTTAATGGAAGAAGCCATGGCGTGGGCTGAGAAGATTGCTGAGAACGGACCGCTGGCAGTCAGGGCTGCCAAGGAGTGTATTATTCGCGGCACAGATATGACCCTCAAAGACGGCATGCAGCTCGAACTGGATCTGGTGGACGGGCTGCTTGATACCGAGGACTCCAAGGAAGGGCCACGGGCGTTTGCCGAGAAGCGCAAACCTAAATTTAAAGGCAAATAGTTTCCCTGTCGTTGGGGTCGACAAAAGTCAATACGAATTTAAAAGGGCGCTGGTTTGACCAGCGCCCTTTGCTTTTGCGATACCTTAGAACTCTCTGATTGAGTTTTATCAACCCCCTGTATCCCCCACTCTTGGGGGATTTTGTGAATTTGGGGGACACCCCCAAACCCCCGTCAAGAAGTATCCTGTACCTCTTTTCCAGAGGTTTCTTACTCGCTTACCACTTGGAGGCTACTTCATCCCAGAAGGCATAGATGCCCTTGCCGTGACGTCCACCCGTGTAGCCTGCCCGCACCATTGTCCTGATCAGTGGGTGCAGCTTCCCCTTCTC
>CAZWOG010000090.1:0-4206 GCA_964635685.1 uncultured Dehalococcoidales bacterium
TTCATAGTATCTCTGGGGATAATAACTCGCCGCCAGCTTGACGTCAAGCATCGAAATATGAAAAGGAGGTGCGGGAGCAATCGGTCTCTCTCGCCCCTTGGGCAATGCAGGGAGACAGCATGCCGTCCCCCTACAACGGACGGGTGTCCCGTAGGGGCGATTCATGAATCGTCCTCTGGATTGCCCGATCAAGTCGGGCAATGACATTTTAAAAAGAGGTGCAGGATTCCTCCTGCCGAGGGATTTGGGGGTGTCCCCCAATTTCTCAAAAATCCCCCAAGTATGGGGGACTAACAGGGGGTTGGAATATAAGTTGACAACTCACTCATTTTAAAAGATACTTTTGTCGCCATTTAGATGACGGCGCCCTTTTAATTACCATTCGAGGAGGTTCCGCCAATGGAAAACGAAGAGTTATACAAATCCCTGGCAGAGATGATTAACAAGGATGACCCGCATATAGTCGGCATGTCGCTGACCCCCGCATTCCTAAAACTCCTGAGCCTGCAACTGACGCCCGACGAGGCGCGGCTGGCGCTGCAGGTTGGCCTCAAGGGAATGACCCTGGACGAAATAGCAGCGAAAACGGGGAGGAAAAAGGACGCGCTGAAGAAAATGCTGAATACCATGGCAGATAAGGGCACGATGTGGATCGATCCCGGTAAAGAGGATCCTAAATATCGTGTCTTGGGCAGCTGTGCGCCGGGATTCAGCGAGACGGGGCTGTTCGGGAATATACGACATTCGTACGATATCGAACTGGGCAAAGTGCTGCACCAGGTCATGTATGAGTGGGCCAGAGACAAGCTGTGCAAATTGGGATTCCCCTTCGCGCCGGTGTGGGCCCATCCCTGGGCGCTTCCCAAAGACGCGCGGCCGGAGGAGAACCTCATCGACTTTCTCAAAAGCCAGAACTATTTCTGCGTATCCACCTGCCCCTGCCGACTCTCGCACTGGCTCACCGAGCCCGATAATCACTGTCAGCATATGCTGGAGACCTGCCTTCATTCCGGAGATACCGGCAGATGGTGCGTCGAGCACGGCCTAGGGCGCGAGATCACCCTTAATCAAGCCCTGGAGCTTCTGCGCAAGGCCAACGCGGACGGCCTGGTACACACCATCAACATCGAGGGGTTCATATGCAACTGCTGCACCGACTGCTGCCCGCTTTTTATCGGCTTCCACGAACTGAAGACCAAAACGATGATCGCTTCTCCGTTTATCCCTGCCATTGATGAAAATAAATGCAATGCCTGCGGATCATGCATCGATATATGCCCGGTCAAAGCGCTGGAGCTTGAAGATGTAGCCAAGGTCAATATAGACACCTGCATAGGCTGCGGCCTGTGCGTCACTCACTGCTCCCCTAAAGCTATCAAACTGGTCAGGAGGGCTCAGGCAGTAGCGATTCCGAATGATGTAAAAGGGCATATAGATAAGCTTTAGTAATAATTACAAAAGAGGTGTGTTATGTTAACAAAATATGACGAATTCAACTGCCATCAGATCGTGGACACGCTGGACCATGTGCTGGACAGCGACCGCCAGTTCACGGAGAAGTACTGGATGAATGTCCATGATACGACCGGGAAGATAGTTCTGGCCACCGGCCTCGGCTACTATCCCAACCGCAATGTAATGGACGGCTACGGCTGTGTAAATATCGGCAATACGACCCAGTACAACATGAGGCTCTCTCGGGAACTGAGGCCAAAAACAGATGAACTCGTTGTCGGGCCGCTCTCTTGGGAGGTTATCGAGCCACTGAAGAGAATACATGTAGCTCTCGGTGAGAACGACAAGGGCATCAGCTACGACCTGGAGTTCATCGCCAGGATGCCGGCCCATGAGGAGATACCACAGGTCCGCCGCGATAAGGGGCGTATCTTCATGAACACCTGCCGCATGGCGCAGCTTGGCACAGCGAAGGGCTGGATTAAAGTGGATGGCAAGAAATACGTGGTCGACGAGCAATCATGGCGCGCCCAGCGCGACCACTCGTGGGGCATCCGCATGGGCGTCGGCGCCCCGGAGCAGGGTGTGCAGTCGCCGGACATATCATTCTTTGCCAATCTGATAATCAACTGGCTTACCGCACAGTTCAAGGACTGGGGCGTCACCTACTATCTTATCGAGAAATCGGATGGAAAGATCGAATACCTCTCCGGCGCAGTAATGTACGGCTTTGATAAGAACAAGGAGGAAGTGCCGATAGTAAAAGTGGACCACGATTTCCAGTATCATCCCGGCAGTGGCAGGATGAAATCGGGAGAGGTCGTCCTGTATACCGCCGACGGCAAGAAGATAATGATCTACATGCAGCAACTCACGACGATGTACCTAATGGGCGGCGGCTATGTAGGCTACAACGGCTTCTACCACGGCATCTGGAAAGCACCCTACTGGACCGACGGCGAGCAGTGGAACGTGGCCGATGCGAAGGTAGCGAACCAGGTCCACGGACTTGATGACACGGTGTGCCAGTACAGGAGCGGCAAAGAGATCGGATATGGCATCATCGAGAACTTCATCCTCGGCTCATTCCCTAAATACGGTTTTTAATAGCAGAGTTGCAGGAGATTTCTCCTGCAGGGGGAAGTGGGGGTGTCCCCCAGGCTCTTAAATGTCCCCCAAAGTATGGGGGACTTGCAGGGGGTTTGGATAATTGATTACCCAGCCCGTCGACCATTAAGAAGAGAGTTGCAGGAGACTTTTCTCCTGCCGGGGTATTAGGGGTGTCCCCTAGTTTTTAAATTCCCCCAAGACTGGGGGATACAGGGGGTTGATAACCCTTAATCAGAGGTACAAAAATGATATTGGATAAGTTCCGACTTACAGACAAGGTAGCTGTGATCACAGGAGCCGGCCGTGGCATCGGCAGGGGCATTGCCCTGGGGTTCGCAGAGGCGGGCGCCGACGTAGTAGCATTGGCACGCACCGCCAAAGATATCGAAAGTCTGGCCGAAGAGGTCAGAAGCAGGGGCAGGAAGGCGCTGGCCATTCCGACCGATGTGCGCTCGGCCGCCGACGTGGACGCCGCGATAAAGCGGACGCTGGACGAGTTCGGACGCATCGACATACTGGTGAACAACGCCGGAGGAGCATCTGCCGGAGTGTTCCCCTCCCCTGTGGCAGACATGAGCGAGGAGCTCTGGGATGAGAACATCCGCGGCAACCTGAAGCACGTCTTCCTTTTCAGCAGCGCCGCGGCAAAAGTGATGATTAAGCAGAAATCTGGCAACATCATCAGCATAAGTTCACTCTTCGGCCGCACCGCAGCGCCGATGTTCGCCCCGTACGCAGCCACCAAAGCGGCAATAATCAACTTCACACAGACGCTGGCATACGAGCTGGCGCCTTTCAATATCCGAGTCAACTGCATCGCACCCGGCAAAATTCTCACTTCATCGACCGAGATGCTGTGGGCCACTCCTGAGAGCAGAGCAGAGGCGGCAAAAGACATTCAGCTGAAGCGTCTGGGCTATCCTGAAGACATCGCCCCGCTGGCGGTGTTCCTGGCCTCCGAAGGCGCCGGCTACATCACCGGTCAGACATTTGATGTTAACGGAGGATGGGGCGCTCTGGTCCTGCTTTAAAGAAAAAATCAAGGAGGGATAAGATGTTCGAACGGCATATAGACCTGGTGAAAATGCAATCCAATCTGCAGAAATGGCTGCAGGGCAAAATGCCTCAAGCCAGGGAGCTGACGATCTCTCCGTTGAAGCGCTCGAGCGGGGGCTTTGCCAACGAGACCTTCTTCTTCGATATGAGCTGGAAGGAAGGAGGCAAAAGCAAAACGGAAAAGCTGGTGCTGCGCTGGCAGCCTCAGGACTACCCGGTCTTCCTGGACTACGACCTGGCAATGCAGTTCCACACTATCGAGCGATTGCAGAAATCCGGCATACCTGTTGCAAAGACATACTGGCTCGAAATGGATAAATCCATACTCGACAGCCCCTTTTATATCATGGGTTACATTCCCGGGGTCACGGCCTGCGAGGTGCCCCCCTACCACTCCGCCGGGCTCTGCGTCGAGAGCACTCCTGAGCAGAGAGCCAAGATGTGGTGGGGCTGCCTGGAAATGATGGCCAAGATCCACAAGCTGAACTGGAAGAAATTCGATTTCTCCTTCATGGGTATCCCCAAGGGAGGCACCGATGCGCTGGACCGCCAGCTGGATTACTACGAAAGATATCTGAACTGGGT
>CAZWOG010000091.1:0-4072 GCA_964635685.1 uncultured Dehalococcoidales bacterium
GGGAGCTTTGTGCCCTCTTTTAAGTTTGGTAATGTCCCTGACAATATCGAAAACTTCAATTTTCCCTTTTCTGGTAACTGGAAAACCTGTCGCCTCTACAACAATGTGATTGCCTTTCTTGGTGATAAGCTCAATTTCAACAGCCTCACTCGCTTCACCCTTCTTGCTTTTTTCTAACCCGCTGATGACCTTTGGTATGTATTTCTTATCAATTAATCCTGTATCGAGGACGCTCTTACCTATGTAATCTTTCCTGTCAACTTCGAGGAGTTTTTCTGCTTTCCTGTTTAAATCTATAATTTTACCTTCAGTATCGTGGATAAATATGGCATCAGGTGCATTCTCAATAAAGGTCTTCAGCCTTTCCTCGCTTTCTCGCACTTCCTCTTCCATTCTTTTACGTTCGGATATCTCTATACCCACACCAGCAAGATAGGTATTATTGTTCAGTATTATGCGGGATCCTGTCAGATAGTATGGTACAACACGTCCGCTTTTAGAGATGGCATTTACTTCAGCTGCATCACGACCTTCTTCAAACACTTTTTCAATCTTCTTCTGGATGAAGGGTCTGTCTTTCTTGCTGAAAAGATTTAATGGATTCATCTTGGAGATCTCTTCTGCTGAATATTCCGTTTCTATTTCAAGATTCTTGTTCCATTTAACAAAGTTGCCTTTTGTGTCGATCAGGTAGAAAACGCCCGGAAGGCTGTTGATTGTAGCTTCAGAGAAGTCCTTTTCCTGTAATAGTTCCTCGTCGGCTTTCTTGCGTTTGGTGATATCAACCCATATCGACAAATAGCAGGACAATTTATCGTTTTTCGTTATGGTTTTTGTCGTTACTTCTATCCAGAATACCTTGCCGTTTTTCTTCTTCATCGGCAGTTCCAGTTTCTGTACGCTGTCCAGCAGGACTTCTTCTGTATGTTTTATCATCCTGTGAGTAGCTTCTTCAGTCCAATATGGATATGGAACTTTCTTGCCTATCAGCTCTGATAATGAATAACCGGTTAGCTTTAACAAAGCCGGATTTACATATTTAATCGCTGTATTTGCCTCGGCTACAAGAATGGGATAAGGGGCATTGTCCAGGAGGCTGGAGCTGAATTCTTCACTCTCCTTAAGCGATTCCAGGAGTTTAAGTTCAGTAATATCTGTAGCCATAATGCCGAGGCCGTTCCCCACTTTAAAAACTCTTGCCGACACCCTTAAATCACCGAATACGGGATCTACAGTGACATCATTTAATTCCAGAGGTTTTCCTGTATTGAGCACTTCCAGATATCGCTGATAGCGGCCGCTTTCCTTGATGGCGGGCATCAATGTTAAGATATTCTTGCCGATATAGTCTTTTCTATCGGTGCCGGCAGGAAGATACTTGGTGGCGGCCTTATTTATTTCGACGACATTAAATTTTGCATCCAGCAAAATAAAAATATCATTTGAGGATTCCATAAAGCGGCGTAATTTCTCTTCTGCCTGGTATAATGATTCTTCCGTCTTCTTGCGACCGTCATCGGCTGCAGCCAGATGATCAATGCGCTGGCGCAGCTCTAACAGCTCTGACATCAGTTGATCCTTTGCTTTAGCTTCTTGGCTTATTACCTGACTGTCGAGACTATGGAGAATCTTGAGGATATCATTCTCTTGGAACGGCTTCTGAATTATAAATAACGGCCCTGCCGAAAGCGCATCCAAAGCGATGGGCTCATCTCCTGGCTTGGTACTGATTACGATTGTTGCCTTATTATCTCTGAGCCTTATTTCCGAAATAATCTCGGCGTTTGTGATAGCAGCTGGCTTAGAGATCGGAAAAATGATGGAATACTTTGCCAGTTCAAGTTCTTTATAAGCCCGTTCCGGATTTTTAACAGTTGTGACTTTAAAATCTTCTCGATTGGTGATTAGATTGTTGATCTCCAGAGTGTCCAGGTCATCACCGATAATCAGAATATTCCTCTCCATAACTTTCGATTTATTAGCGAACCAATCATCGAGTACGGTTCTGTTGAAACGCCAGTGTCCACCTAACTTGTATGCCGGTATTTCACCCTGCTGCGCTAATTTGTAAAGGGTCATATAGCTGAGTTTTAAATACTCAGAAGCTTCCTTTGTTGTCATCAGTTCGCTCATAAAATAAGCCTCCCAGAGAGGTTAATATATAAAATTTGTAAATTATGATTAATATAGTTTGGAGAATTTATACTTATGGTATCATATCACTATAACAGACTGCGGGCAATGCAGGGTGGGATAAGCTGGCAGCGGTTCTTGGCAAACGCGGCTATTAATAAAATCATAGGGGCTTTATAAATCGGTAGATTATCTTAATTTATATTGGAAATCGAACATACGACGGAATCGAAGATGGTCTTGTCTGGTTTCTACAGAACAATGAATTAGTTTTCCCTTTTTATATCTAATTAAGTCTTATCAACCCCCTATATCCCCCACTCTTTGGGGGATTTTGTGAATTTGGAGGTGTCCTATGCCTCTTTTCTAGAGATTACCTAAATAGAATTCACTTGTATTTACGATTGACTTGTGAGTGATCAGTGTATGTTAAATAAGTTTGTGATGATGTTATAGGGTACTGGTTTATAACAATTTATATTGATATAATGTTGCTCTAACAATGTATTGAAATCTTTAAATTTATGTCCACATTAACTGATTTTTTGCAGTCAACTTCATATTTTAACAACCTTGCAAGTAAGGACGAGCTTGATCGGGTCAGCAAATATGTATTTGAGAAAAAAGTGGGGAGGGGCGAGTTAATACTTGCGGAGGGAGAGCAGCCTCAGGCTTTATATTTTGTAGTTTCCGGTGCGATAAAGGTATTCAAAACGTCGCCTGAGGGCAAGGAGCAGATATTTGGTATCGTGCACAGCGGCGGCTCGTTTAACGATGTTCCGTCCTTCGACGGAGGCCGCAATCCGGTAAGTGCACAGGCTATGGTGCCTTCGCTGCTGTACGGCATACGCAGAAGTGACTTTGAGATTATCATTAAGGAAAATCCGAAGGTTGCTGTCAATGTAAGCAAAGTCCTTGCCAGCCAGGTAAGGCAATTGGGAAGTCTAGTCGAAGACTTGTCTTTCAAGCACGTAACAGGCAGGGTGGCAAAGATATTGTTAGAGAACTCAGGCGATGGCTCTAAAGAAAAGCATAGACTCACTCAGCAGGACATGGCGTCTATGGCTGGAACAGCTCGGGAGGTGGTGGGTCGGTCTCTGAAATCGCTTGAAGATGATGGCGTGATAAAAATGGATCGGCATCGTATTGTTATCAAGGATATCGATATGCTAAAAGACATCGCAGGGACGAATATATGAGACAAAGGTCATATTCTATATGCAGGTTTAATGTTAGCATTTGGTTTGGGAGGGCGGGACAATGGTAATCGAAATGCCGAAAATCGATCAAGAGAAATGTGACGGCTGTGGCCTTTGTGTAGATGTATGCCGCTGTGGTGCTATAGTTTTTATCGATGGCGTAGTAACAATTATCGAATCGAAGGTGTGTGGCTGGTGCCTTCAGTGCGAACTTATATGCCCGCGGGAGGCTATATCCTGCCCGTATGAAATAGTAATCGAGAAGCGTTAAAGTCTAGATTTATCCTCTGTTATACTCTTAAGATCCTGCAAATATCACCTCACTGCTAATTCTGCATTCCAGCTGGAACAAATTCATTTGTTGGTGGGGAGCAATTGATATTATCCAACCCCCTGTAGTCCCCCGAACTCGGGGGACATTTAGTTTAGGCTAGGGGACACCCCTAGAACCCCGGCAGGAGGAATCCTGCACCTCTGCTTGTCGACTTATGAATTATCAAATCCCCTGTATCCCCCAATATTTTGGTCATCGTGTAGGGGCGATTAATTAATCGCCCCTACGGGACACCCGTATCCTTCCGCGGAAGGATACCTCTTATTCTCCACGTCATTGCCCGATCAAGTCGGGCAATCCAGAGGGGACACTTTTTCTGGATCATCCGGTCAAGCCGTATGATGACATTTTATCCAAACCCCCTGTTAGTCCCCCATACTTTGGGGGACTAAGGAAATTGGGGGAT
>CAZWOG010000092.1:0-4047 GCA_964635685.1 uncultured Dehalococcoidales bacterium
CATTAAGGTGCTCGAGGAGATTGCCGAAGCGCGTGGCGCAACAATTTCGCAGGTTGCTCTCAGCTGGCTGGTTAATTTTAATGGGGACATGGTAGTCGCCATCCCCGGGGCCAGTAAGCCAAAGCATGCCGAGGAAAGCTCTGGTGCAATGAAGGTTGCTCTTTCGCCAGAGGAGATGGATCGCATCGATCGTGTTTCGCGTTGAAAGTGATATTTGTTGAGGGAAATATTAAGGCCAGACGCCTTGGAAGCCATCGGAACTGCTATTTATACAGCCGCCTCCATTAAGAATGGTATCAATGCAGGACGAATAAATATTACCGTTTACATCTACTGTCCAGATATAATGTGCTTTAAGATCACATGAACAGTTGTATTCTCCAGAGTCACAGTTATCGTTATCTGGCGTTGATATAAAACCATCTGGTACTTCTCTCAACATGCCACCAGAACTAGCTAATAATGCACAGGCGTCTATGATGCCCAGTGTATTCCCGTCAATGACAGTAGTATTACCTGTGAGAGGGTAAGCACCTTGATGTTTAGTTGAATAAGCTACAACTGCTGTTTGCACCTGCTGTCTAACAGATACGTATGCGGTGCTTCTGGCTGTGCCGAAAACGTTTCCTACTGCTAAGATAACAACACCAACGAGGATCAACAATATTGTAATTACTATTAGCAATTCTATGAGTGTGAACCCTCTGTTGTTGGCTAGTCCCACCATTCTACGCATGCTTATTTCCTCTATATGTCCTTAGATTTATAAATTAATGAAACGGTGTGTATATTATTATTATTTATTTCTACCTGTGTCAACTGCCGAATGAGGATGATTTAAAAATAATATATTGATATTATGACGGAGTATAACAAATGTCAAATGTTGATTATTAAATAGCTGGCATATTTTGCAATTAGATTAACCAGAAGTTGAAATTGATGAGGGAAATGTATTTACAAAAGAGAGCAGTGTGATATTATATAATCCAATAAAGAAGAGGAGGTGTAACATGAGTCAGAGCAGCGGGACCAATTTAGAGCCGAATGTTGCAGGGGCATTGTCTTATGCTTTAGGATGGATTACAGGGCTCGTATTCTTCCTTTTAGAAAAGGACGACGATTTTGTGCGCTTCCATGCCATGCAGTCGATCATAGTGTTCGGTTTATTTAGTGTGATTTGGATTATCGGCATGATATTCTTCTGGATTGTTCCTGTTCTAGCATGGATTATTTGGTCCATAATATGGATTGGCACACTTGTGCTCTGGATTATCCTTATGATTAAGGCCTATCAGGGAGAGAAATTCAAGTTGCCGGTAGCTGGTGATCTGGCTGAGAAGTGGACACAATAAAGAATTTTATACTGATTTTGAAGAGTATTTGTATATAAGTTATTGTATAGGGACAAGCGCCGACTGTGTGGTTGTGTCGGACTCATTTGTCTAGTTGCAACTTGCAGTCAGTTCACGGGTGTGGCGCAATAGTCGATGTACAAAAAGTTATCAGTAAATGAAAAAAGGCGGTTTTGTACCG
The DNA here is from genome assembly GCA_964635685.1 of uncultured Dehalococcoidales bacterium. Taxonomy (GTDB): domain Bacteria; phylum Chloroflexota; class Dehalococcoidia; order E44-bin15; family E44-bin15; genus JAYEHL01. The sequence continues at coordinate 1,537 of CAZWOG010000092.1, forward strand.
CCTTTTTTGTTGCCTGTTATTTTTTACTTAGTTGGGGGCCGTCCTATGGATTTTCTGAATGTATCAGCATCGCGGCAGTGGCTGATAGCTTCCTCAAAGTTGATTGCACGGTTATGCAACAGGTTCATCAATGCCTGATCTAATGTCTGCATGCCGAAGTTGGCTCCTGTCTGCATGACATTCCACATATGAGCTGTCTTTCCTTCCCTGATAAGGTTCTTGATAGCATCTGTAGCAATCATAACCTCTACCGCCGGTACGCGGCCTACGCCGCCAACTTTAGGTATCAAGGATTGATACAATACGCCTTCCAATGTAGTTGAGAGTTGAACTCGGACCTGTGGCTGTTGATATGGAGGGAAAATATCAATAATTCTATCGATAGTTTGGGGAGCACTTGGTGTATGTAAAGTTGCCAGTATGAGGTGGCCTGTTTCTGCGGCGGTTAATGCAATGCTTATGGTTTCCAGGTCTCTCATCTCGCCCACCATGATAACATCAGGGTCCTGGCGCAGGGCATGCTTCAGAGCGGTACCAAAGGATAAAGTATCTGTGCCCAACTCCCTTTGAGTGATAAAGCAGTTGTTATTTTCATGCAGAAATTCTATAGGGTCTTCAATAGTGATTATACGTCGCCTTTTCAGGTTGTTAATGTATTTGATTATTGCTGCAAGGGTGGTCGATTTACCACTTCCTGTCGGGCCGCTGACGATAATAAGCCCACGCTCTCTTAGGGCCAGATCTTTACATATCTCTGGGAGCCCTAATTCTTCTATATCCGGGACTTTAACCTGCAGCAGACGGAAACACAGGCTGATATGGCCTCTTTGTAGACATAAGTTGGCGCGGAATCGCCCCAATTTTTCCAGGTTGTAGGCGAAGTCAAGTTCAAGTTCGTTTTCAAATCTCTTTTGCTGTTCCTCATTTGTGATGCTCGTCACCATGTGTTCCAGATCATCTACAGAGACAGGGGGCAGATGAACTTGAGGTACAAGTTCTCCGTCTATGCGTAACACAGGTGCATAGTTAACTGTAATATGCAGGTCTGAAGCCCTCTTTTTAATGGCGTCTTTAAGAAGATCGCGGACATCCATTTCCTTATCTCCTCAATAATTATCTCATCTACCTGATACGGATTAGTTATTTTAACTTATGTATAAAAAATGCACAATAGATAATAAATTTCGGTAGTGTGTCAATTCATCATCCAACCCCCTTGATCTCCCGTAACTCTGGAGATAGGGCGAGTTACAAACTCGCCCCTGCGGAGACTATGAGGGATACCCCCTAGTCCCCCGGCAGGAGGAATCCCGTACCTTTGGTAACGATCCACTGCTAATACTCTTATATATTGAATTATTATATGTAATGATTGTTAACGCTGCAAATATTTAAGTGGTTACTGATTTACAGGTTATCCAGTTCTTTGGTCATTATCACGGCATCTTCGTGGGTCTCGTTGTAGTAATTCTTTCTGATTCCGCGTTCGGTAAACCCATGTTTTGCATATAGAAATAGTGCCTCTTTGTTCGACCTGCGTACCTCCAGCGTTATAGCAAAGGCACCGCAGGATCTGGCGAGCTGAATAGCCGCCTCCAGCATTAACTGGCCGATGCCCTGGCGCCGGTGGTTTTTTCGAACGCCGATGGTCATGATGTGGGCTTCTCCCGCCATCAGCCAGAAACCCAGCACGCCTATGATGGATGTTTTATCGGGATTCTCATCGTCATAGGCTACTATGTAGCGGGCCATCTGGTTATAAAGAAGGTCACTCTTATATGCCATCGGCTTTTTCTGTAAAGGAAAGCACTCTCTATCGATTTGAACAGCCTGGGAGACATCATCAAGCTGCATTGGTTTTACCATATAAGCCATGGAAACCTCAAAAACAAATATGCGTTTATTCTACCACAAGGATTTTGATAGTGGGTTAAATTATCCAAAATCCAAACCCCCTATGAGTCCCCCATACTTTGGGGGACTTAAGAAGATTTAGGGGACACCCCTATCACCCCGTCAGGAGAGAAATCTCCTGTACCTCTTTTTTCACCTGTCATTGCCCGACTTGATCGGGCAATCCAGAGAGGTCGAGCGTAAAACTCGCCCCTACACGGGGGATTCAAAAAATCTGGGGGGACACTCCCCATAATAATCCAGTCTGGGATTGTGCGGAACCTATACTTTATGCATATATTTGAGCTATATTTATATAAGAACCTTCTATCGAGCTAACGTAGGGAATCATGAGAAGAAAAATCGCATATATTGCAGCTATAACAGTTCTACCTTTACTTATGGTTGTCACGTCTTGTGGTCTCAGAGACGATAGCGTGGATTTTATTTTTAATCAGGTCCAAGGTGAATGCTCTACTTTGAATCAATCGACTGCAACCATCCAATGTGACGGCGGCGTACTTACTTTTGGAGGTTCGGTTGTTACTCCCAATCCGTGTTATTACCTTGAGGCAAGGCTGGATGTTATGGATGAGTCGAATATTGTTATTGCAATTA
>CAZWOG010000093.1:0-4023 GCA_964635685.1 uncultured Dehalococcoidales bacterium
CAAAAAATATAACGAGCGCAAGATATTGGACGATTAACAATTATATAAGGAGCTTTTGAAGAAGAGGTGTCCCCCAGCTTTTTAAAAATTCCCCCAAGAGTGGGGGATACAGGGGGTTGACCAGTATTAATAAAGAGGCTCCTAACTTAGAAAGGGAGAATATATGCCCTATCCATCTGATATGCAGGAAAGCGTAAATAAAGTAGCGGCTACACGGGAGCGGCGGTTGCATGAGGAAATGCAGCGCATCCCCGTTCAGAAAAGGCAGCCTGTGCTCAGCAGCTTTCACCCCGACTTCATCAAGTCAGGCATGCGTGAACTGCTGGTCGGACCGAACAAGGGCTCCCGCACCCCCAATGAATTAGCCGATCTGCTTGAAGGCAACAGCCGCATCGACCCGGATAAGATAGACCTGGAGAAATGCGATTATGATGTCGATGTCCTCGTTCTAGGCGCCGGAGGCTCCGGAGGGGCGGCAGCGCTCATAGCACAGGAAAACGGAGCCAACGTGCTCATAGCGACGAAGCTGCGCCTGGGCGATGCCAATACCGTCGGCGCCCAGGGTGGAACGCAGGCAGCGGACAGGCCCGACGATTCCCCTTCACTTCACTATCTGGATACGATGGGCGGAGCCCGCTTCACCAACAACACCAAACTGGTGGAAGCCCTGGTTAAAGACGCCCCGGATGCCATCGCATGGCTGGAATCGCTGGGGGTTAACTGGGACAAGAATCCCGATGGATCCTATCACGAGGTAGCGCTCGCAGGCGAGGCGGTCCCGCGCTGCCATTGTGCCAAGGACTACACCGGACTGGAGTGCATGCGCGTAGTTCGCGACGAGATCTGCTGCCGGAATATTAATTATATAGAGTTCGCCCCGGCCATAGAGCTGATAATGGATGATAAAGGGCGTGCAGCTGGAGCTGTGCTAGTAAACCTTGAGACCAACGAGATAACCGTAGTACGGGCCAAAGCTGTTGTAATGGCCACCGGAGGCATAGGCAGGCTGCACATACAGAACTTCCCTACCACCAATCACTACGGCGCTACCGCCGACGGGCTCGTCATGGCCTATCGCGCGGGGTGTCCGCTGGTGGATATAGACACTATGCAATACCATCCCACATGCGCCGCTTATCCCATCGCGATCCTCGGCTTGCTTGTCACCGAGAAGGTGCGCGGAGTCGGCGCACAGGTGGTCAATATAGATGGCGAACAGTTCGCTCATCCCCTGGAGCCCAGAGACATGCTGGCAGCCTGCATCATACGGGAATGCACCGAGCGCAAAAAGGGGATCAGGACCCCTACAGGACAGATCGGCGTATGGCTGGACTCGCCGCGAATCGATATGCTCCATGGGAAAGGCACGGTAGAGAAAGAGCTTCCCGCTATGGTTCGTCAATTCGCACGCTTCGGCATCGATATCACCAAGGAGCCGATGTTGATCTATCCTAGCCTCCACTATCAGAACGGAGGTATCAAGATAGAGCCCGACGGAGCGACACCGATACCCGGATTGTTCGCCGCCGGCGAGTGTGAGGGCGGTGTGCACGGCAAGAACAGGCTGGGCGGCAACTCAACCCTGGACCTGTGGGTCTTTGGCAGAAGAGCCGGGAAAGCTGTTGCCGATTATGTTAAAAGCGCAAAACCTGGAAAGTTGACTCTTAATCATGTAAGAAACTGGCAACAGGAGCTGAAACGCGCGGGGCTGGTGGATTCCAGGCCGATATCGCCCAAGATACTGCCGGACTATGCCAGACAGCCGCACGATTATCTTTCCAGCAACGTTATAGATAAAATAAATACCGGCTCGATCAAGGTAGCCTGAACCCGGAGGCCATGATATGCCAATGTCAAAACAGCGAGACATCAAGGAAATAGAGGACATACTTAATAAAATACTGGACACCCATTGTTCTCCCGTAGCCCGCTGCCGGCTGTTATCCACCGGCTTTGGGCCGCATCACGCCCTGAAACTGAGCGAGGATATCAGCGGGAGCGTAGCATGTCTGGGGTGCGGCAACTGCATCGACATTTGCCCTGTGTTAGCACGTGAGCCTAACCGGCTTGAGAAAACAGCGCAGAGAACCTCGATGGCACTTGAGACTTTGGTAGGTGAGGATTGCGACCGTTGCTTCAACTGCGCGCTTGTATGCCCGCAGGTGGACACCACCATCAAGCATTACATCGTTAACCGGCACATGGTAGAAGCAATGTCACGCTTGGAAACAAGGATCGGCGATGAACAGGAGCCGGACCTGGACCTTTACGTTGAAGAAGCTTTGATCTAGCTTCATAGAGGAGCTTTAGGATGGACTTCACCATTCCCGAAGAATTGAAGATGTTACAGAACTCCGTGAAACAGTTCGTTAAGGACGAGCTGATGCCACTGGAGCGTGAGATACTGGGGCGCGAAGGCGACCAAGCCACCGGAATGGTGGCGCTTCCTCCGGAGGAGGAGGCCAAGCTCTTCAAGCTGGTGGAGGAGATGGGCATGTGGGGCGTAAGCGTCCCCGAGCAGTTTGGCGGCGCCGGCCTGCCCCTGCTGGGGATATGCCTCGTCGAGGAGGAGCTTGCCAGAACCATCGTGCCGTTCAATCTGGGTGACATATCCCCGATTTTATATGATGCGAACGATGCCCAGCGCCAGCGCTACCTCAAACCACTGCTCGCGAAAGAGAAAAGGTTCTGCATCGCCATGCTGGAAGGCAAAGCCAGCGACCCCCTCGCGATGGAGACCACGGCCAGGCGGGAGAACGGCTCTTATATTATCAACGGACGCAAGCTGTGCATGGCGCACGTAACCGACCCGGGCGACTTCGCCATGGTCTTCGCCGTTACCGATAAGGCCAAAGGAGTGCGCGGCGGAGTGACCTGCTTTTTAGTCGATCGCGACACACCCGGCTTCACCGCCTCGGGATGCGGCGAGCGCAAGGGCAGCCGCGCCCAGGTCATCGAGCCCATAGTGCTGACCTTCGATAACTGCCGCGTGCCAGCCGAGAACGTCATCGGCAAAGAGGGAGAGGCTTTCCACCTCGGGGCCAAGTGGCTGCCGCCGCGGCGCATAGCCAGAGGGGCCAGATGCGTCGGCGCAGCTGAGCGGCTGTTAGAGATATGCAAGGAATACACTCAGAACTGGCAAACGTTCGGACATCTCATCAAAGACCGGCCCGGCGTACAGCGCTGCCTGGTGGATACATCGATTGAAGCGCACGCCACCAGGCTCATGGTGTACCACGCCGCCTGTAAGGCGGATGCCGAAGAGGATATACATATAGAATCGGCCATGGTCAAGGTTTTCGCCACAGAGATGCTGGAGAGAACGGCGGACCGGGTCACACGGCTCTACGGAGGGCCGGGATATACGACCAACATTCCTCTCTCTCGATTGTGCCGCAATGCTACCGCCGCCAGCGCATCGGACGAGGCGCTGGAATTACAACGGACCATCATCGCCAAGAATATTTTAAGATAATAATCGGAGAAGCGCGATGCAGAAGAAGATTACATCACCATTTAACGATAAAACCATCGAGGGGCTCAAAGCCGGCGACCAAGTACTCATCAGCGGCGTCATGTATGTAGGACGCGACGCTGCGCACAAACGCCTCGTCGAGGCTCTGAACAAGGGCGATAAGATGCCGTTCGATGTCAAAGGACAGGTCATCTACTACATGGGGCCATCGCCGACCAAACCGGGCAATGTCATCGGCTCGGCCGGGCCGACCACCAGCGGACGGATGGACGCATACACCCCGCGCATGCTAGAGGCTGGACTGAAGGGGATGGTCGGCAAAGGGCTAAGAACCAAGGATGTGAAGGACGCGATCAAGAAGTACAAGGCTGTTTATCTTGCCAGCGTCGGCGGTGCAGCGGCGCTCATAGCCAAGTGCATCGTCAAATCGGAGATCATCGCATACGAGGAACTCGGTCCGGAGGCACTGCTGCGCATCGAGGTCAAGGACTTCCCCGCGATAGTAATAAACGATATGTACGGCGGCGACTTCTACGAGGAGGGGAAGG
>CAZWOG010000094.1:0-4016 GCA_964635685.1 uncultured Dehalococcoidales bacterium
CCATTCACCCTTGGCCTGATCGATCGTATTGCCCTTGGGCACGGGCTGGTTGGGGCCGGTGGGGTTGATCTCGCACGCGGCGCGGCAATCCAGCCAGGAGTAGGCGCCGCACAGGCCGGTGCGCTCCGGCGGTATGATGCACACGTGGTTCGGTGCAAAGGATTGACATAATGTACAACGGTAATATGTGTCGACGTCCTCGTCGGTCAGGCCGGCCAAACGCTTGTCCCTCTCCCTGTACGATTCGCGCGCCTGCGGCAGCAGTTTATCGATATCTTCCTTCCTGGTGTAGATCGTTACCTGCACCTTGTCCACGATGGTATCGAAGTCATTATGCAGGCTGGCATGCACGATTTCGCCAAAGTGTTTCATCCTGAATCCCTGCTTGAACGCGTTCTTGCTGACGCGTATCCAGACGATATCGCGCTGTCCCATGTGCTGAATGCCCTCGGCGCAATTGATGAAATTATGAAGCTGGCGTTCCAGAACCGGCTCGAAATCCTTCTGCATCTTGCGTCCGGCGACATCTACGATGATCGCTATCGGCATGGTCGAACCTTCTACGCAGTCGGTAACATCGGGTCCGATTACTTCTATCTTGCCGTCCTCGATCTTATCGGGAGCTTTCATCCTGAGCCATTCCATCCCAGCTGCGCCCTTGCCGCCCCATTCGCAGTGCATATCGGCGCGACGCACTATCTCGCCCTCAAACGCCGGCCCGAAGGCGACCGGTATCGGCACTTCGGCTATCTTGATCTTGATGCCGCGCACCTCAATGCATCGCTGTACCAGCCGCACGGCGCGTTCCAGATCATCCTTGCCCGGTATGTCGTCGAACGGCATGCTGATGAGGTGTTCCTGTGTTGTCAGGCCTGATGGCAGGGCATGCGGTACGGCGGTGTCGCATATTATGGGGAACCCAAATGCCAGGGCGCCGGCGCCCGTCGCAACCTTGACCTCGTCCAGGGGGCCAAGGCAGAGCACGTATGCCAGACAGCGGTTCTTATTGTATGACAGTATATCGCGGGAATTGCCTGCCATTATGTTGCCGAATCCCATCGCTGCCCTGGCGGCATAGCCCACCGCATATATCGTGGATTCGGTATCGGTGCCCAGAGGCACTGTATACGTGTTGTACCCCAGCTCGACGCCTTCCTCCAGGAGCTGGTCGACGATCGATCTTTCGTTTGACATTGATGACAGGAACACGAGCTGGCCGCGCGACTGCAGCTCGCGCACGATCTTGACCGCCACCTCGTTGCTCTTGGCGGCGCCGATGATGGCGGCAAATCCGGGCATGCTGCCGTCCACCATTTTTACTCCCCAGGCGCGGGTCTGCACATCGCTTATCGGGCCGTTGTATTTGTAGTTGTTGCGTGTCTCTGGCTGCTTCCCCTCGACGAACTCGACACCTTTGATGATCTCCTCAGCGAACAGCGTGGTCAGGCCGGCATTAACTGTCTCTTCAAGATTTGGTGCACGCGTCCCGGTATCGATGTTTGGAAGCAGACTTCTGGCGTATTCCAGCGTCCGCTGCATGTCCCCAAGCTTCTCTATCTTGTGGCCGGTGAAGGCATAGATCACAGGAAGGTAATAGGTTGTTCCGGCGCCGTCGCGGTCGACGAATATTACGGGCGCATCGGGGCCGTATTTAGCTATAGCGCTTTTCAGCATTGCGTCAGCTTTGTTTACGATTTTGTGAGCGCCGCTTATAGCCAGAGTGGCCACAAGTTGAGACATCATTCCTCCTGCGAATTTTGGGGGCTAGTGGTATAGTTTAACATCTACATCAATGGCGAGGCAACCTTGAAGCTGGAAATACTGCCTCGATTGTGCTGTTGGACGATTATCCTTTCCAGCTTTCGATATGCTGGCAGTGGTAGCATTTGCCGTTGTGTATGCAGATCATAGCTCCACAGGTCGGGCATTTGTATTTCTTGGCCTGTCGGCGCAGGAACTTGTCGATGCCATTGTCTCTTATGAACTCAAGGTTTTCGATCATGCTCATGCCGTATTTTGTTCGATACCGCTTATCGAGCGTTTGCAACCTCTCGCAGGGGAAGTTTGGGCATTCATAGCAGAATCGCACTTTATTATTGATAAGCAGCTCGCAGTGCTTTTTTACGAAAGCACATCTCTTGTTGCGCGGCAGGCAGCCGGAGCAGTGGATTATCTTTCCCCGTTTTTTATCCACATTGTTTGCATAAGCAAGGTAGCCGCTGCATATGCCGCAGTTCATGCCGCATGGTGCGATTAATTGTTCGTTAAGTGCTCGGTTCATAGTTCTTCAAATAATGAATGTCGATAATATAATATCCGATTTATTGATATATGGATACTTGACTAATACTCGGAGCAAGGAATAATCTATCAGAGTGGACATAATATTATTGGAGGTGTGAGATGCCGGTAATTGCAGCGATAGTCATATGCAAGAAGTGCGGGTATGAGATCAGGTCTGACTGGAAGTTCTGCCCGAAGTGCGGCGACAAGATCGTGTGTACCAACAAGTACGGCTTGATGGGCAAGAGCTCCAAGAGCGCAGCGGGCGCGAAGTGCGCAAAGAAGCCCGCGAAGAAATCTGCGAAGAAGTGACAGACAATCGATAATATAAAAACGGTCGAAGCAGTATCCTGTTAGGAGGCTTAAAATGGGCTTAAAACATGTTTCCGGCAAGAAGGCAGGCCACATCGTTATATATGCGCTGAGCACCTGTCCGTGGTGCAAGAAGACCAAGAAGCTCTTGGACGACCTCGGTGTGGAATACTATTTTGAAGATGTCGATCTTCTGCAGGAGGCTGAAAAGAAGCAGACGATGGAGACAGTGAAGAAATGGAACCCGGCCTGCTCTTTCCCGACCATGGTGATAAATGACAGCAAGTGTATCGTCGGATTTAAAGAAGATGAGATCCGGAAAGAATTGAAGATATGACCGACGAGACGCCTTTAAGCGCGAACGAGGTTAATCGGTTCTACGAGAGGCTGAAGCGGGAAGCTGCAGCCGGGGGATACCACCTTAACCCCGATACAGAGTTCGCAATGGAGCTTGCGAGGGGCTTGCTCACAAATGAAAAAAGATATGGTTATACGGCTTGTCCCTGCAGATTGGCTTCCGGAGAGAAGCAGGAAGACATCGATATTATCTGCCCCTGCGATTACCGCGATGCCGACTTGAGCGATTACGACACATGTTATTGCGGCCTGTATGTTTCGGAGACGGTAGTGAAGGGACGCAAGAAAGCGGGTGCCATACCGGAGCGGAGGCCACCCGTCAGCAAGAGAAAACGCGCGAAGGCCAAATCACCAGCCGGTGGTATCTCATCACTTCCTCTGCCGGTATGGAGATGCACAGTTTGCGGATATTTGTGTGCCAGAGAATCTCCCCCTGAAGTCTGCCCCATATGCAAGGCTAAGAAAGAACGATTCGAGCGCTTCATTTAAAGAGACCGATACAGACTATGTAGATGCGAAAGAGCCTCTGGTTTACATAAGACAGAGGCTCTTATTATTTTTGGTGGAGACGGGGGAGGGTCGAACTCCCCGTCCAGAGAAGGCCAACTCAGGATATCCTACAAGCTTAGCCGGCGATTGTTTTCTCGCCTGAGCGCACACTGTCGGCCGCATGCACCCGGGCCAGCCGATGTTTTTCTTAGGCGAACATTATCGGCGTTGTGCTCACCGCAGCCCGGCTAATCGTCACCAACCCTCGTCCGCCGAGTGAAACTTGGGAGGTGTGTCATCGCTTAACTTGCGTAGACGTAGTTATCAGTTACTTTTTTGCCACCAGTTTTACGAGGTAATGGCACCTCGGCCTGCAATCCTAGAGCACTCCGACCCTGTCGAAACCACTCGTCCCCGTTATTCGAATCGCATTCACTTTTTCTTTATCGTCTTTATGGCGCGTTCCATCTCGCGGTCTGCCTGGCGCTGGCTCATAGTTTCACGCTTGTCATAGACTTTCTTGCCTCTGGCCAGGCCGATCTCCATCTTTGCGATTCCTTTTTTGTTAAGGTACA
>CAZWOG010000095.1:0-3971 GCA_964635685.1 uncultured Dehalococcoidales bacterium
TAGAAGGATAATCCAATTGTTCATAGATGTCAACCATTAGCGAACAGACTGGTTGGTATACGCACGATGCACAATAGGGAAAAACCATTGACATTAGCTATATGTCGGAGTACAATTCCGCCCAATGATTAATGAATTTCAAGAATAGTTCTTTTTAAAGAGGCAACCGATATCTTATCACTGCTTAAATCAAATGAAATCGAACTGAAGGACAATCATCATAGACTAAATAACATTGCAGTATTCTTGTACAGGTATTATAATATCCCTCTTGGGTAAATTAAGTTCAGGAGATTAAGAAGTGGCATTCGCCAAATTTTTAGTGCCTGTAGGTGGGGTAAAAGTGGATGATGAGACTGTCAGGCTTGCTTGTACCATAGCTGAGGCAACGAAGGGCAAGGTTTTTGTTATCTATGTAATAGAGGTAGCTCGTACTCTCCCTCTTGACGCAGAGTTAGAAGCAGATAACAAGAAAGCAGAGGAATTGCTAGCAAAAGCGGAGAAAACCGCAGAGACTATCGGATGCCAGGTGGAGACTGAGATACTTCAGGCCCGGGAAACTGGTCCTGCTATAGTGGATGAAGCTATAGAACGCGGTGTTGATGTGATAATAATGGGATTGAAATACGAAAAACATTTTGGCGATTTTGATATGGGGAACGTTGTGCCTTATATTCTACGTAATGCGCCATGTCGTGTGCTGGTATGGCGAGAACAAATAGGTGAGGGGTAGCTCGTGAAAGTAGTAATAATGGGTTGCGGCAGAGTTGGTGGCACGCTTGCAGGATTGCTTGATGAAGCAGGCCATCAGGTAACCGTCATCGATATTGATTCGTGGAGTTTTCGCTGGCTTCCTCGTTCCTTCGCTGGCAAGGCGTTGGTGGGAGATGGGACCGATGTTGAAACTCTGAGGACAGCCGGTATTGAAGAGGCGGATGTATTTGTTTCCACGACCCAAGGCGATAATCGCAATGTTATGGCCGCACAAGCGGCGAAGCATATTTTCAATGTACCTAAAGTTGTTTGTCGCATTTATGATCCATTACGCGAGGAATTATATAAATCGATGGGTTTGGAGACGATGAGCCCTACTAAGCTGGGTGCGAGTGTGCTTATGAATATAGTCCTCGGCAAAGGGGGTTAAATGTATATTATTGTAGTTGGTGGTGGAAAGGTCGGTTACTTTCTCTCCCTCGCTCTGTTAAGCGAGGGGCATGAAATATTGATAATAGAACGTGAAGCCGACAAATGTAAGGTTATTGCTGAGGAGCTCGGCAGTGTAGTGATGCGTGGTGATGGATGTGAGGTGCGTACTCTTGAGGATGCAGGGGCAAACAGGGCGGATCTTTTAGTAGCGGTTACACACAGGGATGAAGTTAATTTGGTGGCCTGTCAGGTAGCCAAACACAGGTTTGGGGTTAAACGGACAATAGCCCGCATCAGCAATCCTAAGAATGAGGCTTTGTTTAAAATGCTCGGCATTGACGTTACGGTGAGCAGCACAAATCTAATACTCGAACAGATAGAAGAGAAGTTGCCTACTCATCCGATGGTGCACCTGCTGACGCTGGAGGAAGGCAATCTGGAAATTGTCGAACTGAGCGTTCAACCTAATTCTACAGTTGTCGGTAAAAAGGTTAGTGAGGTCACTCTGCCAGCGAATAGTCTCATCTGTCTGATAATAAATTCTGCTAATGGTGCACAGGTACCTACAGGTAGTTCTATAATAGAGGCAGGAGACCATATCATAGCTGTGACGCAGCCTGAACACGAAGCAGAGCTGAGAACTGTATTGACCGGATAGAATATGGCTAAGAAGATTGCATATTTGGGGCCGCCGGGGACATTCGCCGAGGAAGCGGCCCTTATCTATGATAAGACTGCACAACTGATTCCTTTCCCCAGTATACGTGCCGTGGCTAATGCTGTGGCGTTAACTATTGCTAAGGTGAATGAAGGGGTTGTTCCTATTGAAAACAGCATCGAGGGTTCTGTGACCGATACCCTCGATCTTTTGATTCATGAATCTGGCGTGATGATAAAGTGTGAATTGGTGCTGCCGATAAAACATAATCTTGTAGCAAAACCTGGTAGCAATATCAATGACGTGAAGGTACTGTATTCTATTCCACAGGCTTTGGGTCAGTGTCGTAACTTCGTTGATCTGCATTTCCCCAAAGTGCCGGTGGTAGCAGCTTTATCTACAGCTGCAGCAGTTGAGGAAATGATGGCCTCTGCTCAACCGGCGGCAGCAATTGGCACGGCTCGTGCTGCTGAGATATATGGCGCGATTATTTTAGCTAGAGGCATTCAGGATAAAGCCAGCAATGAGACCCGTTTCGTCATACTTGCGAAGGAAGATCACGCACCAACCGGCCATGATAAGACATCGCTCTGTTTTGCATTCTCTGACGACCGCCCGGGGGTGTTGGTTGAAGCCATGCAGGTATTCTCACAAAAGGGCATCAATTTAACTAAGGTAGAGTCTCGGCCCTCGAAGGAGATTCTTGGGAGATATATATTCCTCATTGACCTTGATGGACATTGCGAAGACGCCGTTGTCAAGAAGGCCCTGGAGGAAGTCCGTACCAAGACTTCCATGCTGAAAATCTTCGGTTCCTATCCCCGATATAATAAATAAGAAGGAACGAATAGATCCCTCCGCTGTTTTCCTTCGAGAAGTTGGGCATTTAAGGAAGCCGTCGGTTAAGTCCTATCAACCCCCTTTATCCCCCATTCTTGGGGGAATTTTAAAAATAGGGGATACCCCTAAAAACCCCTGCAGGAAGTATCCTGCACCTCTATATCATCTATTTTTATCAAAGGGAAAAGTACACTCGTCGGAGACCGCATTTCTTTTTCAAGGATTCCTTAATTATTCAATTGTGATGCTAGACCCGGCATTGTTGGAGAAAAAGGCATCCCCCAGTTGCTGTGCTAAAAGTACGGAGGCTTTCATTCCGGTGCAATGCGACACACCTACGCGCCGCACGCCCATTTCTTGGAGGGCGGCTGCAGTCATTAATGTCCGCTCTTCGTTAGCATGCAACAGATGAGTTCCTCCGATTACAGTGTTGATCTCCTCTACTCCTGTTATTTTTTGTGCGTGTTGCAGTGTGTTTATCATGCCGCGATGAGCGCAACCGAGTATTACGACTAAACCCAAATCTGTTTTAATAATAAGAGCTAGATCGTCATTGAAAGAATCAGGAGTGGTTCCAGTGTCGGTCTTTATAATGAAATTCTGCTCTATCGCCTCATATTCTGTGGACATTGGTATCTCACCGGTTGTGACGATGTTGTCTGTAATCCAAACCGGCTCTTTGCTCAATTTGAATGAGGCTCCTACGGATTCCAGCTCTTTGCGGTTGTAAGGTATTCCGATATATCGTTCTGTTTGACCGATGCGGGTGTGTTTGTTACCGAATACGTCTGGGTGGGCGATGACTTCGATTTTTCTCCCCGCTTGAAGAAGCACTCCTTTCAATCCTCCTGTATGGTCAAAGTGTCCATGGCTCAATACTATTTTTTGAATCGAGGATAAATCTATCCCCAGCGGCCTGACGTTATGGGGCACTGTTGAACTGGCTCCCGTGTCGATGAGTATCTTTAAGCCCTTTGTTTCTACAAGGATACTGAGCCCCCATTCTGCTAGGACCCCGGGCATTCCGGCAGTATTTTCACTGAGCGTCAGGATTCGTATTGACACAATGACCTCCTTGGAGAGTGTTGAAAAAAGCCAAGTCAACCCCCTGTATACCCCCCTCATGGGGGAATTCGTTATCCAAACCCCCTATTAGTCCCCCATACTTTGGGGGACTAAAGAAGATTTAGGGGACACCCCTAATACCCCGTCAAGAGAGAAATCTCCTGTACCTCTTTTCTAATTGTAAACGTTCGGGGAGAGCTATTGTCCAATCCCGTGAATCCCCCGGTCATTCCAATACTGGAAGGGCACCTCTTTTTCGACA
>CAZWOG010000096.1:0-3962 GCA_964635685.1 uncultured Dehalococcoidales bacterium
CCGTGGTAATAAGAACAGGGATGTTCTTTGTCTCAGCGTCAGCACGGACGTACTTCAATATTTCGAATCCATGAAGCCCCGGCAATACTAAATCCAGCATTATCAAATCTGGTTTTTCGGCTTTTGCCAGATCCCATCCGAGTTCCCCATTCTCAGCTACCAGCACATGATAACCAGCTGTTTCAAGCATATCGCGGTAAACACGCCTGAAAGATGCATCATCCTCAATAATCAGTATCTTCCCCTTGCCAGCAGTAGCCATGTTCAACCTCCTTAATCTTTACCAGATTATGTGTTATTTTCTCGGAAGGCTTATGATGAAAGTGCTTCCCTTACCAATAACGGATTCTACCATAATGTCGCCACCTTGAAGTTTCATAAAACCCTTAGCTATATAAAGGCCGAGTCCTGCACCACCTCCTACAGTAACAGCTCCGCCGAAAACTTTCTCCTTTTTGAATAGATCTTTAATAACCGCTTCCGTCATCCCGACACCGGTGTCTCTGACCTTTACAACTCCATAATTTCCTTCCGATGATATCTCAATGCTGATCGAACCGTCCTTTGTGAATTTATAAGCATTATGAATTATATTCTTCAGTACCTCAACCAGCTTATCCCCATCAGAAAGCACCAGAACTCCTTGCTCCACCTCATTAATATTAAGTGCCAGTCCTTTTTCCTCAATGCTTTCTTTATAATCTCGAACAGCCATTTCAACTTTGTCTCTCAAGTCAGTGGGCTGGATATTAACTGAAATCACTCCCCGTTCAAGCCTTGAAATATTTAGCAAATCTGCTATCAACCTATTATTTCTTGCACAAACATCGCGCATTTCATTAAGATATTCAGCCTGCCTGTCATTCAATTCACCGGTAATACCCTCCAGCATATTATCGATATACGCCATCAAACCGGCTACAGGTGTTCGAAGCTGATGAGAAATGAAGGAAACAAAGTCGTTCTTCATCTGTTCGATCTTCTTACGCTCTGTGATATCAACAATAATGCCCCTTATCCCAATAGGTTGCCCATTGCTCATGATTGCATTGGAATATATAAGAGCCGGATACGTGCTGCCATCTTTCCTCAGCACACTGTACTCATGATTATCATATTCTTCCCCTCGCAATATCTTTGCCATATTCTCAGTTACTCTCTGCCTCTGCTCCGGAACAAAGAAATCAATAGCATTGACTTCCTTTATTATCTCATCCCAGTTATATCCGTGAAACTCAAGACCGTAGCGGTTAGCATAGGTAAAACGTCCTTCAAGATCAACTTCAAAGATCGTTTGCGGCAGTTGCTCAGACAAATCCTTGAACTTCTGCTCGCTCGCGCGCAATGCCTCCTCGGCCCGCTTGCGCTCAGCGATTTCCCACGCCACATCCGCCAGATAAGAGACAACCTCTACATCCATATCGGTATAATCTGTTGGTTTGTTGCCAATGCCGAGAATAGACACAACATATCCACCCCTCATGATAGGCACGACCAGTTCTCGAACCACGGGGGCATGACCTTCAGGAAAACCTTTGCGATGCGGCAGCGAATAATAATCGTTATGGATCACCGGCCGCCGTTGACGCACGCAGTCCACCCACACCCCCGCCTTGTCGATTCCGTAATGCATCCCCTGCCCCTCCGCCTTGCAGAATTCATTAACTGTCCGCGTCGACCAGGCCTGAAGCGAAAGCGTCTTCTGATCCTTATCGACAAAGTGGTAAAATCCGATCGGGCTTTCGGTCAACGCCCCGACCTCATCCAATGTCTTCTGCAGCAGCTCTTCAAGAGAATGCGTTGTAGCGAACTCCAATAAAGACAGCCGTACTCGAATCAGGTTCTCAGCCCGCTTGCGTTCACTGATATTTTTAGCTATATGAACAGAACCTATTACTTCGCCTGTCTTATCGAAGATTGGTGAGGTAGATACCTCAAGATAAGCGCCGAGCCTCGGTTCGAAAATCTCCTGAGTCATTGCCTTTTTTGTCTCAAGAGTCCGGTGATGAGGGCAATTTAAAATATGAGAAGCTGCATTGTGCACTACCTCATGACAAGGCCTGCCGATAATGTCCTGCATTTTCATCCCAACGGCATCCGCATACGCTTTGTTAAGCCTGATAAGCTTATAATCCCTGTCTTGAATGGAAACCATATCATTGATGGAATCAAACGTTGTCTGCCATTCCTCAGCTACCTGTCTTACTTTCTCCTCTGCCTGCCTACGCTCAGTGATATCGCTCAAGAAATTAAGGGTCGCGGGCTTCCCTTCCCAATCTATTACAACGGTGCTTAACTCGGTCCAGCGAATACTGCCATCCTTCCGATTTATGCGGAAGGAGTAAGTAGATGGAAGAATTTCACCTTTCAATCGCCGTCGGTGGCGGTCTACAACCATCTCCCTATCATCAGGATGAATGAATGCAATGAACGGCTTCGCTGATAATTCCGCAGCGGAATAACCGAACATTTTGGTCAACATCGGATTACTAAACACTATCTTTTCATTCTGGGCCACAAATATGGCTTCGTTTGCATTCTCAAAGAGATCTCGGTATTTCTTCTCGCTTTCCTTCAGTACCTCCGCTGCCTGCCTGAGCTCTGTTATATCCTGCGCTATGGTCGAAGCACCGACTATCTTACCTGACATATCCCGAATAGGTGAGATGGTCAGCAGAACATTGATACGTTTCTTGTCCTTAGTTATTCTTACAGCTTCATAGTCCTTTACAGCTTCCCCACGCCTTATTTTCCCCAGCAGCTGTTGCGTTTCACCGGGAAATTCGGGGGGGATTAGTATAGATACAGGACGCCCTATGACTTCCTCGGCGGCATACCCATAAAGCATCTCGGCGCCCCTGTTCCACGTTGTGATGATCCCGTCCAGCGTCTTGCTTATAATCGCATCATGAGAAGACTCTACAATAGCAGCCAAACGATGCTGGGCCTCTTCGGCCCTCTTGCGCTCGGTGATATCGACGATAACACATCGAAATCCAGTGGTCTTCCCTTCTTTATTAACAACATTGCCAATATGCACGATTGCAGGGAATTTACTGCCGTCCTTACGAACCAGTATATATTCATCTGAACCTAACGCTTCTCCAGCTATCATCCTCTGTATATTAGTTGCAGCCCTGCCCTGATCCTCCGGAGCAATCATTGCATATATATTCAATCCCTTCTCAAGGTCTGCTCTATCATAGCCAGCCATAAGGAAAGCCATATGATTAGCCATGAGCACATTGCCAAATGTATCAATTTCACAAACTGCTTCCGGCAATAGCTCGATGAATTGTCTGAACCGCTCCTCGCTCTGCCGCAGCGCCTCTTCCGCACTCTTGCGTTCAGATATATCATGAAGCATGATCAGATGCCCGGATAGTTGATTGCGCCGATTAAATAGCGGCGCAACGACGACATCGAGCCAAAGCGGCTTCTCGCGATCCCTTAATGAAGCTTCCAGTCTCTGGTGAACCTTGGGCAGTGGAAATGGTATGTTTAGCCTACCTTTTAAAATCGCTTCCAGATTATGCCCCACTTCCACCTTTGCGCCAATCATGCTTTTAGCAGCTAGATTGATATCAACAATCGTGCCTCCGTAATTTACGACCAGAACCCCACTTTCTATCTGTTTATATACCACTTCTTTCGCAACCGGCAGGACCTTGAATAATTGAAACTTCACGATACCAAACGCCAGGAGCAAGCCCGTCGCTGAGGCCATGATGGGAGCCATATCCAAGCCGGTCAACGGGCTGAAACCAAACACAAAAAATGCGTTTGCTATCCATGGAAGAACTGATGCTACAAGCACGATCAAAGCCTGACGCCGATATATCCGGGACAGGCTCGTTGCAGCTCTGAACAGCAACACCACACCTACCCATACTGTTAAATAGAAGTAAATTATAGCTACATAGAACCATGGCCCATGCCCGTATATAAGGATATTGGTACCC
>CAZWOG010000097.1:0-3957 GCA_964635685.1 uncultured Dehalococcoidales bacterium
ATAGTGATGGTCGCATAGTAAGTGCCTACTGCAAGATTTTTGTTAACCCAGACATTCATATCTCGGCCGGAAAATGCCAGACCGGGGAATAGTGAAAGCCAATCAGCATCGTCTTTAGCTGTCCATCCACCATTGGAATTCACAGTTAAGGTCTGGCTTTCCAGAGGGATGAATCCCAGCAGGGTTGTAGGTACTCCCTCATAAACGGTAAAGTTCAACTCTGTTGGTGTACAAGAAATGGATGAACTGGCCATAGCAGGCGCAGGCGTGGATATTGTGGGCAACACTAATGCACTAACTAACGCTATGATTAAACTAATTAAAATAACCTTTTTCATGACACCTCCTTTCCATGTTCGGGGTCCACGTTTGTAGCTGTGGAAGAATGCTAAAGCATTGATCTTTTATATCACCCCCTTTGATGTAATGCTAAATCGTAACATATAGCAAGCGATCTGTCAACACATATCCAAGTATTTTAGATAATATTATCATAAATTGGATTATGATTGATGGCATGGTGTATCTGAGATTTACCAATGACTACACTTAATTATCTTTATTTATATATTATTACTGTAATGATATTAACAGGTGATAGGTCGTTTGAAGTTTATATGGATGGGGAAAGAACTGGTCTATTCTTTTTTATCTTTTGAATTGTGTGACTATTTTTCACTTTGGCTTGGCTTTCTTTGTAGGTGGTCTGCGCTGCCGCAGTACCAGCCATAAAATCGAGCCTGTGGCAACTAGCCAGAACATAGCAATCCAAACGCCGAACCAGGTTCCTTTATACCAGGGATTCGAATCAACTGGTGTTGGAGTTGGTGTAAGTGTAGGTGTAGATATTGGTGTCACTGTGGCTGTCGGTGTAGTGGTTGGTGATATAGTAGGGGTATATGTTGTTTCGGGTGTAAATGTAGGGGTGATAGTAGAAGTAGGGACAGCCGTCGGACTAGAAGTGGCAGCAGGCGTGGGCGTATAGGTTTGTATTGGCATTTCGGTCGGGGTGGGGGATACAGTTGATGTAGCAGTAGGCGTAACTGTAGGTGCAGAGCCTGATGAATAATATAAGACGGTACTGCTCCATCCAGAAATGTAAATATCAGATGATGGGGAGCCCCATATGCTCCAGAGATCATTTGAAGTTATGCCGCTTATTGGCATCCACGTGCTGCCGTCGTAGTGCAAAATAGTGCCATAATCTCCCACAGCATAGATATCGGATGCAGATGCCCCCCATATATCGATGAGAGTACTGATGGTTCCGCTGCTCGTTTCGCTCCAGCTAATCCCATTATTTGAAGAAAGTATTATTCCGTTGTAGCTAACTGCAAATATATTATTTGCCGCGCTTCCCCAGATTCCGTTTAGGTAGTGCTCTGGGATGATATTTGTCTGGCTCCATACACCTCCGTTGTATTTATATATGATACCTTCTGCTTTGTATGTAGAAGTATTCAATCCTCCACCGACAGCATATACATTCGATGTAGAAGAGCCCCATACACCTTTTAAGTCATGTGAAATATTGCTGTTCACCAGGCTCCAGCTAGCACCATTGTAGCGTAGGATGATATCTCTTTCACCTACGGCAAAGAAAGTTCCAGAATTTCCCCAAACACCCCAGAGGTTCTCAGTAGTACCGCTTTCCATTAAACCCCATTTGCTTCCGTCGAAATGCGCTATTATACCCGAATACCCTACAGCGAAAATGTTGTTTGAGGAACTACCCCATACATCGAAGAATGGGTTGTTTGGTATGCTGTATTCCACGCTCCAAGAGATTCCGTCATAGTGCAGGATAATGCCTTCATTTGAAGGATTGTATCCTACTGCAAAAACGTTTGATGATGTGGTCCCCCATATGCCGAAGAGATTGCTCTCCGGTATACCGCTCATGGTAGTCCAGCCATCGGCGTATGACGGCTTATATTCCAGTGTGGTAACACTGGTGATTGATAATAGCAATAATGACAGCGATAGAAGAGAAAATTTCTTCATGGTATTTGATCAGGGATCAATGTTAACATTCTACTAGCGTATTTATCTATATGCAACAAGGCTTTGTTTAAGAGAGTTTCACAATTAGATCTTGAGAGTTGTTGTTGACAGCCTATTAGCCTTAACATAGAATGGGGCTTGGGGGTCAGCGAATTGAGTAAAGCTAAGCAGCTGTATGATCTGCAAGAACTCGATCTAGAGTCAGACTCAAAAAGGCAATCACTATCGAAGGTAATTTCCTGCATTGGTGAAAGCAGTGCTTTGATCGATGGGCGTACAGCGCTGGCACAGGAGCAAAAGCAATTAGCGGAAACGGAACATTTAATGAGCGGGCTGGAGGCAGATGTCGAAGACTCGCGTGCTAAAGCGGCGGTTGCAGGAGAGAGGCTTTACGGTGGTGCAGTGAAGAATCCAAAGGAGCTTTTGAGCCTGAAGGAACAGGTTGATAGTTATAACCGCAAGATAAAGGAATTGGAAGATAAGATCCTGGAAATCATGACTGGGATAGAGGCTTTGAAGGGCAGGATAACGCTCAAATATCAGGAGTTAGCTGCTGTTGAGAAGGAATGGAAGAAGGAGCAGGGATTGTTGCTAAAAGAGAAAGATGAGCTAGACGCGGCTATCGCAAGATTAGAGCTGAGCCGGAATGAAATGGCCGCCAAGGTTGAGACGGCGACTCTTAAACTTTATGAGAATTTACGCAGCAGACGGCAGGGAAAGGCGGTAGCCAGGGTTGAGCAGGGGATGTGCCAGGGGTGTCGCATTGTGCTACCGATGAATAAATTACAACAGATCAAAACTGGACATAGTTTAGTCCAGTGTGGCAGTTGTGAGAGGATCCTGTATCTGAGTTAAATTATGAAGGCAATCGGATATTTCAGGGTCGCATCTGATGTAGAGCAGGATGTGCCCTACACGCTTAAGGAGCAGGAGAGGATATTCTCCCAATTCTGCACTGAGAATGGCCATGAGCCGGTAACCGCATTCGTCGATTTGGACTCCGGATTGCATGTGAGCGGGACTCAGTATCGCAGCATGCTGAGTTATATATGGAAGCACAAAGGCGATTTTATTATTGTAATAAAGAGCCTTCGTCATCTGCATCCTGATCCCCAGGAACTTATACAATGTCTTATCGAGCTTGATGTTTTGGGTGTTAAAGTGCACTTCATCGACAGCCTACGTGATGAACCTCTCTCGACAGCCCTCCGTAACTGGTCTGAGCAGCGTAATGGTGATAAAAGCGGGGAGCGGGTAAAGGAGGCCATGAAGATCAGAGCTGTTCACGGGAAGGGGTTAGGCAAACCGCCCTTTGGATACAGGATCGGCAGCGATCATAAATTTGAACTGGTTCCGGAGGAAGCAGAGACAATAGCGTTGATATTTCGCTTGTATTCCCAGGAGGGAAAGGGCGTCCGTCTCATCGCTCGATATTTAAATGAGCGGCAAATCAACACGAGAAGTGGAGGGCGATGGAGCATAGTCGGCGTTCGAGACGTGCTGCGGAACAGGTCGTATGTCGGTACATCTTCGCGTTTTGGTTTAAGGGTGCCGGGCAGTCATCCTGCTATAGTTCCATTCCAAGTATTTGAGCAGGTTCAGGAGAAACTTACTGCTCGAGCCAGCCACAGGGGACATGTAGTAAAGACCCCTTTCCTTCTGGCTGGCATGGTTTATTGCGGGCGATGCAATAATAAAATGACCGGCATGAACAGGAGTCAGTCTTGGACTAGTAAAAAGAGCGGGATTAAGCATAGCGGTGAGTATCGATATTATCAGTGTCAATCCAGGACCAACCAGAGTTTCTGCCAGTACAATACTCGTAAGGCGGACGATTTGGAGGCGGCAGTGAAGTCAGACCTGCAAAAGTTAAACCGCCCTGAAAATCGTGAGAAACTGATTAGCCATCCACTGCATAGCTCTGATCCCCAGGTATTGGAGCAGCCCCATTTA
>CAZWOG010000098.1:0-3930 GCA_964635685.1 uncultured Dehalococcoidales bacterium
CAAGTACCACCCCCTGATATAGCAACACGTCGTCGCCGATCTCGGATGTCTCGCCAATGACCACCCCCATGCCGTGGTCTATGAAGAACCTTCTGCCAATGGTAGCCCCAGGATGTATCTCCACGCCCGTAACGAAACGGGCGGCATGCGACATTATGCGACCGAGCAGCCGTATCTTATGCTTCCATAGGAAGTGCGCTACGCGGTGGTTCCATATTGCATGCAGACCGGGATAGCAGAAAAGAACCTCAAGCGTGCTCCTTGCCGCCGGATCTTTTTTAAATACGGTTTGCAGATCTTCCCTTAATAACCTAAACACGTTTTTCAACCTCATCAACTTTATACAGTGCGGTGCTCAGATAGCGTTCCCCGCAATCAGGCAGTATCACCACTATGAGCTTGCCCTTGTTTTTCGTCCTCTTCGCCACCTGTAATGCGGCCCATGCCGCCGCGCCCGATGATATGCCCGCCAGTATGCCCTCCTCCCGGGCCATGCGGCGCGCCATATCTATTGCATCCTCATCTTTTACCGTAATGACCTCGTCGATAATGTTGCGATTCAGCACAGCAGGCACGAAACCGGCGCCGATGCCCTGAATTGCATGCCTGCCGGCAACCCCGCCGCTGAGCACAGGCGAACTGGCCGGCTCCACCGCGATTACCTTAAGGTGCTCCGTGCGCTGTTTCAATACCTCGGCGATGCCGGTGATCGTTCCCCCCGTTCCCACGCCGGCGACAATGATATCGACCTCTCCGTCCGTATCCCGCCAGATCTCCTCGGCGGTCGTTTCGCGGTGTATCTGCGGGTTGGCCGGGTTAGTGAACTGGTTCGGCATGAAACAGTTCGGGGTGCTTCCGGCGATCCTCTCCGCCTCGGCAATTGCGCCGCTCATGCCCTGCTCACCTGGCGTCAGCACCAGCTTGGCGCCCAGAGCCTGCAGCAGCCTGCGGCGCTCGCGCGACATAGTATCAGGCATGATAATTATCAGCTTGTAACCTTTAGCGGCACAAATGGCTGCCAGGGCAATCCCTGTATTCCCGCTGGTTGGCTCGACGATAGTAGTGCCTTTCGTTATCAAACCATCGCGCTCACCGGCCTCGATCATGGCCTTGGCGATCCTGTCCTTGACGCTGGAAAGCGGATTGAACGATTCCACCTTGGCTACTATCTCCGCCTTCATATCCCAGTCCGCGAGCCACAGCTTGACCAGAGGCGTATTCCCTACTAGCTCAGTGACATTTTTAGCAATGCGCTTCATTTTTCAAACCTTCCATGCAAAGTTAGGCTACCATTTTAGACCATATGTAGCATAGTATCAAGGTCAACCCCCTTAATCCCCCAATCTTGGGGGAAGATTAGAGGGGCGGGGGACACCCCCTGTTCCCCCGGTCCTTCCGCGGAAGGACACCTCTCCTATGAATCCCTCTCCCTTAAGGGGAGAGGCTAGATGAGGGTGACACTCCTCTATATACCGCCGACCCTCTCTATCGTCCCGCCGCCCACGACAACGGAACCTCTGTAAAAAACGACCGCCTGCCCCGGCGTTATCGCCATCTGAGGCTGCACAAACTTAACATGCGCCTCACCTCTCACCAGCGGCGTCACGAGCGCATCCGCCTCCCGGTGGCGATAGCGTATCTTAGCTTTGACCTCGATCGGCTGCTCCAGGGCATCGAATTCTATCCAATGGAGGCCGGAGGCTATAAGTTCGTCTCCATAAACATCAGCCTTACAGCCGACGATTATAGCATTGCGGCCCGTATCTATAGCCAGAACGTACTGCGGCTCATCATATGATAACCTCAAGCCCTTGCGCTGTCCTACGGTATAAGACAATATGCCGCGATGTTGACCCAGTACATTTCCCTGCCTGTCAAGTATGGGGCCCGGTTCGCTGGCCTGAGGCATGCGCGCCCCGACGAATCCGCGATAATCCCCCTTCGCGATAAAACACACGTCATGGCTCTCTTCCCTGTCAGCAGAGGCAAAGCCGAGCGACCTGGCTATATCGCGAACATCCTCCTTCTTCATCTCCCCCAATGGCAGCAAGATGCGCCCCATGACATCCTGCTGAAAAAAATAAAGAAAATACGACTGGTCCTTGCCGCTGTCGCTCCCCTTTTTCAGCTGATACCTTCCCGATCCTCCGACTCTTTCAATGCGGGCATAATGGCCGGTGGCTATGAATTCCGCACCCAGTTCCCGAGCCTTCTTCAGCAGGGCATCGAACTTCACATGCTCGTTGCACCTGACGCACGGATTCGGCGTCCGGCCCCAGCTGTATTCACTGCAGAAGTGATCGACGACCTTCCGAGAAAACACTTCCCTGCAATCAACCGTGTGATGCGCTATCCCCAGCTTCTCCGCGACCCTCCTTGCCACCTGGATATCGTCGCTCGCATCATCCGCAGGCTTCACACGGATCGTCATCCCGACGACCTCATGCCCCTTCTCTTTAAGCAATGCGGCAGCGACCGACGAATCCACCCCGCCGCTCATTCCCACTACTACTCTCAACATGATTAACCTTTATTACCGTATTTCTCAAGCGCGCCGTAGAAGGCCTTCCAGAAGGGATCGACGATGGGATGCTTAAGCTTCCTTTCTTTCCCTTTCTCCACCAGAACCATACCTTTATCCGGCTTCGTGAGTTCGCCTACGATCGAGGACCTGATTCCCTTTCGCGCCAAAGCCTTTACGACATCCTGCGCCTTGTGCTCCTTGCAGGCGGCGATGAGCGTCCCCTCGCTTATCGAGGCGTATAGATCGATGCCGAAATAAGAGCAGATCTCACTGACGCACGGCTCGACCACAATCGATTCCTTCTCCACCCTGACCCCCAGCCCGGCAGCCTGGGCAAACTCGTGCAGGCCGCCCCATATGCCGCACTCCGTAGCATCGTGCATTGCGGTCACGCCGTTGTCCCTCACACCAACGCTTATCGCGGCTAACGCATCCTCCACCGCCGACATCTTGTAAAATATCTGCTCCGCTTTCTTGCTGAAGGCGCGGCCAAACTCCTTCTCGATAAGCTTCGGGAACATCGCGGCAAAAATACCTGTGGCCTCGATAGCCGGACCTTTGGTGATTATTATCTTATCCCCGGCGCTGGCCAGTTTCGGTGTGACGTATTCGTCCTTCCCCCCGATACCGATAACAGTAGCCCCGCCGACCATAGGATAATGACAGTTTTCGTATCTGGCGGTATGGCCGGTGATGACCGTGATCCCCAGCTTCTTGCACTCCCTGTGCATGGTATCCCACATTATCACAAGCTGTTCCTTGGTCATCTCCATAGGCAGGTTCAGGTCGATAGACAGATATGCGGGCTTGAGCCCGCTGGTCACCGAGTCGGAAGCCAGGATGTGAATGGCAAACCACGCGGCCCTCTCCCAGCCGTATTCGGGGACGATGAACACCGGGTCTGTGGTCAGCGATACCGCTTTGTTCCCAATTTCCACGATCCCGACATCGACCCCGTGCTGAGGCCCTACCAGAACCTTATCACTTTTAGCCCCCAGGCGCGGGAATATAAGCTCACTGAAAATTTCGGGTGATATTTTGCCGATTGCAGGTAGTTCATTCATCTCTTCAATTATCCTCAACTTTAAATATTCCTCTTATCGATGCGATGCCTTGCGCAGCTTCTTGACTATAGGGGGAGGACATCCAGAATGTAATCGGATGGCTGCGTAGTCCAGGTAAACCCTCCTTGTTTCTTTGTTCTTCTCAGTCATAACAATCAAATAAATCTGTCAATACCGATATTATATAGTATATTCGCCCACACCTCCTATCGGCTATAATGTGATAAAAATCATTGTATTCATTCTGCGGACGGTATAAAATAATGGCCTTCGGAGGTGCACCATGCTAGAGGTCGAAAATCTCAGTGTAAAAGTGGGCGACAAAGAGATAATTAAAGACAT
>CAZWOG010000099.1:0-3928 GCA_964635685.1 uncultured Dehalococcoidales bacterium
GTGTGCCATATCTACCAGAAGCTTGGCATCAACAATGTCAGCTATCTGGCGAAAGCGGTTGAAATCGATTGTTCTGGGATAAGCGCTGGCCCCGGCAACGATCAGCTTGGGGCGGTGCTCTTTCGCTAACTTTTCGACTGCGTCGTAGTCTATGCACTCTGTCTCTGGGCTGACGCCGTAACTAATGAAGTTGTATAGCTTTCCTGAAAAATTCACTTGACTGCCGTGTGTTAAGTGCCCTCCGTGAGCCAGGCTCATCGCTAAAACAGTATCTTTTGGATTGAGCAGCGTAAAATAGGAGGCCATATTAGCCTGGGCACCGCTATGTGGCTGGACATTGGCATGCTCAGCTTTATACAGCTTAGTCACACGCTCCCGTGCGATGTCCTCTGCCATATCTACCGCTTCGCAGCCTCCGTAGTATCGTTTCCTGGGGTATCCCTCGGCGTATTTGTCAGTAAGCACAGTGCCGGCGGCTTCGAGCACGGCCTTCGAGGCGTGGTTCTCGGATGCGATGAACTCGAGGTTGCGGACCTGCCGTTCCGCCTCGCGACGTATAGCCGAGCACACCTCGGGGTCATTCTTTTCGAGAGCTGTTCCTTTGAGATATTTCTTAGCAATGTCCATGTCAGTCCTCATGGGTCAAATTAAAAAGAAGGCCACGAAATCTTGTGGCGGTAGTAAGTGTACTTCACAGCCTACTTCCTGTCAATGGTCTATAGCTATTCGCTGCCTTCGATATAAAGCGGAAAAACTAGGATTAAGTCTTACCAACTCCCTAAATCCCCCGTATTCGGGGGACTTTTATTGAAGATGGGGACATCCCCAAGTCCCCCGGTCCTTCCGCGGAAGGACACCTCTTTTCTGCCGTTTAGAACACCAAACCCCTGTCGGTGGAGATTCCCTTCGGAGGGGCACTAGATTTCCTTTGCCAGTGTGAGTCCCCAGACTGACGCGGCGCCGACTGATTTCAGTGAAGCAGCACATGAGTTTAACGTCGCTCCCGACGTGCATACGTCGTCGATCAGCAGAATTCGTTTTCCTGATATGTCGTGATTGACGCATTTGAACGCATTTCTTATGTTTTTTCTGCGCTGTTCAACGTTATCAGTTTTAGCTTGGGGAGAGGTATGCTTAGTACGGATGAGAGATCCTTCAGCGACCGGTATGCGGGTCATGCGGCTTAGTCTTTGTGCCAGCAGTGATGATTGGTTATAACCACGCTCTCGCAGCCTACGTCTATGGATCGGCACCGGGATAATTATATCGAATGATAAGTGGTGTTTTTTTAAATATTCCACCATGAAATGGGATAGCGGGTCAGCAAGCACTTTTATGTTTTCGTATTTAAACTGTATTATAGCTTGCCGTATGGCCCCGCCGTACTTGAAAATAGAGTATATGCCATCTATATCCCAAATTTGCGACTGGCATTTATGGCAGATTGTCCCTGTGTATATTGGTTTACTGCATCTGATACACAGCGGTGGCTGGAGGTAGATCAGCTTGTTATGGCATTTTCGACATAGAAAAGCTTCCCCTTTGCCACAACTTACGCAGCGAGGTGGAAATAAAAAATTAAGGGCCTTTTGTTTAAGGAGACTAAATAAACTATCCAGGTTCACCTCGTTTGTGAGCCTGCCTTCTTGCTTTATTTAGTAAGCGTACTAATGAACCCGTTTGGTTAACGTATCTTGGCGTTATGTCCAACACCGCTGACTATGGGTTCGTTAATATATAGATCGCCGTTCCTGATCTTGAGATTGAATCCGCAGTCGGGGTTAGTACAAACCCATGCCTTGTAGTGTATCGGTGCTCCTTGGCTGCCAAAGTCTGAAAGAGGTACTAAATCTCCGACGTTGCATTTGAGACACTTGGGGAAACACATACTATCCAACACTCACCTCCCATCCTAATATCGATATGTAGTATACACCGTCTGCCATTTATTGGCAACCCGAAATATTAAGATTAAAGCTGGTTATGTTTCTACAAACTGCGACTGTGATGCTAGTTTACGCATGTCGTTTGGTATTAGTGGTCGCGACACGGTTAGGGAAGCTCGAATTGGCCTTATCGACCCCCTCCCAATCTTGGAGGAATCGGTTATCCAAACCCCCTGTGAGTCCCCCATACTTTGGGGGACTCTGAAAATTGGGGGACACCCCCAAACCCCCTGCAGGAGAATTTCTCCTGCACATCTTTTCTGCCATAGAGAACACCAGCTCCTGTCTGGTGTTGGATAGGCCTGCCGAAGGCGCGCGACGATTGGGTGGAATTCAAGAGTCACGTACCCAAAGAAGACACAAACTCATGTCGGCGGTGGTTCACTTAGAAGGTTTCTTACGTGGGAAGGATGTTAGGCGAGGAAGGCTGCTGAATCCAGCCGGTTGTAGATGGCTCCGGTGGGCGTTAGGGTGCTCTTCATCAGGCTCAGTTCTCTGAGGGTGAAGCTGGCATCATAATCGACCTTCTTTGCTTTCACTACGCCGCCGATTTCCTTTCGTTCCTCCGGCGAAGCGTTGTCGCGCACACGCCCGAGTGTGAGGTGCGGTGTGAACTCACGGTTCTCCGGCGCAAAGCCTAGCGGCGCCAGCGCCTGTTCAATCTCGCGCTGCATTGTAGCAAGCGGCTCTGTGTTTCCCTCAAGGGCCACCCAGATCACACGGGGGCGCTGTTCGCTGGGGAACATTCCCAGCCCGCCGAGACGTAGCTCCAGAGGAGTCACCCTTCCAGCGGCTGTTTTCATGATGCCTGTGATTTGCGGTATCTGGTCTGAAGAGATATTCCCCAGGAATTTGATAGTCAGGTGTATCCCTGCGGGGGCTACCCATTTAACATAGCGGTATTGTGCCGGGCGCAGCCGCTTGATTATCATCGCCACGGTTTCTTTCACATCATCGGGCAGCTCGATGGCGATAAATGAGCGGATCGTCTCCATTTACAATAACCTTTCGGCATTGCCATGGAGTATAAGCTCCTTTGTCTTCTTGTTTAACTTGACTGAATCAATCTGTTTCAGCACCTTGCTCGGTGGCATCAGCGGGAAGTCGCTGCCGAAGAGTATCTTGTGCGCTCCGATTATCTGACTTACATGTGTGAATATTTCGGACGTATAAAGGTAGGGCGATGCTGAGGTATCGATATAGGTGTTTTTCATCGCTGTCTTGACCTCCGGCATGAGGGCATAGAACGGCAAACCGCCGCCCCAGTGGGCCAAGATGATCGTGAGGTCGGGATAGCGCAGTATCAACTTATAAATTTTCTCCGGCGTAAAGGTGTATTTACCGGGGTAGTCGTGTCCGACAGGCTCAGAGGCGTGGATGCAAAGCATCAGCTTGTGCTTCAGCGCGATTTTTATAATTGGATCGAGCACCGGCTCATCGCCCTTGTCTAGGCCCTGGAATTCTGGCCGCATCTCGCCGATGCCTCTGGCCCCGGCGCGTATGCAGCGCTCAAGCTCGGCGATCTTTTCATCATCGGAAGTCGGCGGCAGGGAGCAGAAGCCAACGAGACGCTTGGGGTATCGCGCTATGGATTCGAGTAAGTAGTCGTTCGTTTCCTGGACTAGTTCCAGGCTGCTCCAGTTGGCGTTCATCACAACGGCGCGGTCGATTCCCTCCTCGTCCATCTTGGCGATGAGGTTCTCGCAATCGGCTATTCTGGCCTTTGGGCTGGCATAGATGCGGGCAAACAGCGGGTCGCGGCCGATATAATGCTCGCGGTTTTCCCTCATTTGAGGCGGGAATACGTGTGTATGAAAATCGATAATCACGGTTAGATTGTAAAGAACATGAGGATTAAAATCAATACGAATGAAAGTTGGTTGAATATGTTTGTAGGGTATAGCTTCTTGATATCCAAACCCCCTGCTAGTCCCCCATACTTTGGGGGACATAAGAAGATTTAGGGGACACCCCTAATACCC
>CAZWOG010000100.1:0-3914 GCA_964635685.1 uncultured Dehalococcoidales bacterium
CTCGTTCGTTATGAAGAAGGAAGGCCTGGACTTCGGCGCGGCGCTGAAGTTGCTGGCGGATCGGGCCGGGGTGAAGCTAGAGTCGAAAGCTAAAGAGCAGGCGAAGGATAGTAGCTTTGACAGGTTATATGAAATCAATGAAGCAGCCGCCGCGTATTATCACGACATGCTTATCAACGGCAGGGCTGGGGAGCCGGTGCGGCACTATCTTAATAAGCGCGGCATTGCTAAAGGGGCGATAGAAGAGTTCCAGTTAGGATTGAGCCTTGACAGTTGGGATGCTCTAAGCAGACATCTCGCTGCGCAAGGATGTAAGTTCGAAGAAATGTTGAGGGCAGGGCTGGTAGTGGCTAAAGAGGATGGCGGCTACAGGGACCTGTTTCACAACAGGCTCATGATCCCGATAAGGAACCAGACAGGCCGTGTAGCAGGCTTCGGCGCACGCGTCCTCGACAGCAGTCAGCCGAAATATCTTAATTCCCCTCAGACGCCGGTGTTCGATAAGAGCGGTTTATTATATGGGCTGGATTTGGCTAAAAAGGCGATCAAAGAATCCGACCTGGCGATCATCGTGGAGGGGTATATCGATGTAATATCCGCCCATCAATACGGCTCGAAGAATGTTATAGCGCCGATGGGCACCTCTCTGACTTCCAAGCAGATAGCTCTTATAAAAAAGCTTACCAAGAATATCGCCCTGGCGCTGGATTCCGATGCCGCCGGAGAACAGGCGACATTGAGGGGCTTGGATGTTGCGAGGCAGGCTCTCAGTAGGGCGGTCGATTACCGGGAGCGCGGATGGCTGGATGGGGAATCCAAGGTGGAGGGTGGACTTAAGGTGATCCTGATGCCTCCGGGGAAGGACCCCGACGAGGTGATACGCGATCAGCCTGAAGAGTGGCAGCGGTTGGTTGGTGACGCCATGCCGGTTATGGACTATTTCTTTGAGGCGGCGGTATCTAAGTTTGATCCTAACACTGACAGCGGGCGTTCGGCTATAATAGACCGGCTGCTGCCGCGTATCATGGAGATATCGGACGTAGCGGATAAGGAAATATGTTTTAGAAAGCTCGGCAAACTGGCTGGCGTGGCAGAAAAGACGTTATTGGCTAAGGCAGCGCAAATCCAGCCGACGAAATGGGAGAAAGGCCTCAAGCCGGTGTCTATCCCAAGCTTGGCTATGTCCAAGTATCCGCTGGAGGAATATTGCTTGATTTTGCTATTGCAGAAGCCATATCTGCGAGAGGGTGCGTTAGCGCTTTCACTGGAGCATTTCGAGGGCACGGAGAACAGAGAGATATTTGTAACGTGGATAAATAATCCTGATATCGAAAAGGTACGGGGCAGCCTTGATGTCAGTCTGCATGAATATCTTGATAAACTCTTGACCAGGGTATTGCCCCCGGCGAAGGAAAAAGATTTTGAGGTCGCTTTAGCTGACTGCATCAGGCGGCTGTGGGAGCAACGCCTGCGCAGGCTGAAGTCTTTTGAGGCTGTGCTGATATCTGAAGCTGAGTCGGAGGGCGATAAAAATATCATTAAAGAGCAGGTAGAATTACTGCTTCAGAGGTCTTTAGAGCCTACTACTCAGCTAAAGGATATTTTTGAGAAGGCGAAGAGAGGAGGGAGGGGAATTCGAAAATGACGATGCGAGAAGATGGCGGTTTAGATAAATTGCTTAATCCTAAGCTTCACACTGAGAATCACGATGATGCCCATGATATTGTGCCTGAACATGATCTGGGTGCGCTGGCGGAGCTCTATACAGCCCTGTCACACAGCGATATCAGCGAAAGAGAAGGTAAGCCGCATCACGAATGGGCGGAGGATGCTGTAGAAGTTGCCGAAGACGAGGTCATAGAGCCCGAGGTAGAACAGGAAGTAGATCTTGAGAAGGCACTTGATATTGAGGAGCAGGACATAATTGATGACCCTGTCCGTCTGTATTTAAGGGAAATCGGGAATGTATCCCTGCTTAATGCCAGCGAGGAAAAGGTTTTGGCAAGCAAGATGGAGCGGGATCGGCATATTAAACGGATACGGGATGGCTGGTTTGCCAGGAATGGTGTTCCTATCACCTCCAGCGAAATTATACTGGTTATACTGCGACAGCTTTGTGAGGCAGCTCCACTCATGCAGCTTATTGAGGAGGAGTTGGGCCTAAGCCCTGCCAGTTCTCTGGTTGAGAGGATATCGGATCCGGATTTTAGGAAGGCTGTAGATGCTGCTATAGATCAGCAACTCATAGAAATCACCGCAGAACACAGCGAAGTTAATGTCAGTGATACCGGCATCGCAATGGTAAACCTTTCACTCAACAGCAGCCTGATACCGCCGAGGGTGATGGAGATGCTGGAGGATAAGGTCACGGGCGAAGTGAGTTATCTCCTGGCGCAGCCTCGATTTAAGACATCGCTCCAGGCCAAAGAGAAAGAGTTCGATGCCTATTTTGAGCAGGTCGTATATGAGGCAGCCAGAGCTGAAAAGCATCTCACGGAAGCTAACCTGCGCCTTGTAGTGAGCGTAGCGAAGAAGTACATCGGCAGGGGTATGACACTGCTTGATCTGATACAGGAAGGCAATATCGGCCTCATCAGGGCGGTTGAGAAGTTCGACTATCGCAAAGGTTATAAGTTCAGCACATACGCTACATGGTGGATCAGGCAGGCTATCACCAGATCCATAGCCGACCAGGCGCGCACTATACGGATACCGGTCCATATGGTAGAAACAATAAACAAACTTCTGCGTGTAAGCCGCCGCCTCGTTCAGGAGCACGGCAGGGAACCTACCAGCGAGGAAATAGGCAAGGGCATGGAGGTGACTCCGGAGAAGGTGCGTGAGATTATTAAAGTGTCACAGGAGCCCGTGTCGCTTGAGACCCCGATCGGCGAAGAGGAAGATAGCCATCTCGGTGATTTTATCGAGGATCGGAGTGCGCTGGCGCCGCCGGATGCGGCTTCGCATCAGCTTTTAAAGGAGCAGATAGATGAGGTATTGTGCACACTCAATCCCCGTGAGCGCCGTGTGCTTCAGCTGAGGTTCGGTCTCGAGGACGGGCGCAGCCGTACACTGGAGGAAGTGGGGCGCGAGTTCGGGGTTACCAGGGAAAGAATACGCCAGATAGAGGCCAAGGCGTTGAGAAAACTGCGGCACCCCAGCCGCTCGAAGAAGCTCAAGGATTATCTTGAATAAGCTGAGCAAAAAGGCTGTCAGGAATATATTCATTACAACGTGCGGCGTGTTCGCAGTGATATTCCTTATCTCGGGCATCTTCTTTTATCTCGTTACCGGCCCGGTATCTACGGCTGACTGGGGGGTGGACTGGATAACCGCGACGAGTGAATTAACGGCCAGCCTTGACAGTAAAATAGATGAATTGAAAGAGGATATTGAATCCGCTTCGAGCGGCGACGAGTTTGTTCTTGAGATCACGCAGGAGGAGGCCACCTCCAAGCTGGACCAACTAGCCCGGCAGGGGAACATTTCCATAGATACGGACTATCCGCAGGTCTACTTCAGCCAGGGTGCAGTGTGCGCTTCAGCGAAAATCCATGTTGGTATTTGCATTGAGACGTCTGTGCAAATTGAGATTAAAGCGAAAGATGGGAAGCCCGATTTTACCGTCAAGCGCCTCGATTTCGGCAGGCTGATACTTCCTAAAACTCTGATCAATAATGTTATGACCGCTTTTGAGCATGAACTGGGGAAACGCTGGGATGAATTAGCGGTTACTATTAAAGAAATCGAAATCGAGCCGGGAGTGCTGACAGTCACGATGGTGAAGAAATAGGAAACCTCTGAGTAGGTGCTGATCAATCCCCTGTATCCCCTAGTCATGGGGGATTTCGTTATCCAGACCCCCTGTTAGTCCCCCATACTTTGGGGGACATAAAGAGATTTAGGGGACACCC
>CAZWOG010000101.1:0-3903 GCA_964635685.1 uncultured Dehalococcoidales bacterium
CATCCTGATGGCATCGGGCGAGTGTTTCGCCAGGGCCTCTTTGATCGTAATCAAATTGCCGAGTGATTTGCTCATCTTCTGGCTGCCGAGCTGCAGCAGGCCGTTGTGAATCCAGTAGCGCGCGAATGGGGCCTTGCCGGTGAACGCTTCGGACTGCGCGATCTCGTTTTCGTGGGGTGGGAAGACGAGGTCATTGCCGCCGCCGTGGATGTCGACGTTCTCGCCGAGGTATTTTATCGACATGGCCGTGCACTCGATGTGCCAGCCGGGGCGTCCCGGTCCCCATGGGCTGTCCCACTGCGGCTCGCCGGGCTTGGCGCCCTTCCACAGTGCGAAGTCCATCGGGTTTTCCTTCACATTTTCGTTGCCGGGCTCGGATATCATGTCCTCCGGCCTGCGATGGCTGAGCTTGCCGTATTCGGGGAAGCTGGAGACGCGGAAATATACGTCGCCTCCGACGGGGTATGCATGGCCCTTCTTTACCAGTTCGCTGATGACCTCGATTATCTTGGGCACTTCTTCAGTGGCCTTGGGATATGCATCGGCGCGCTTGATATTGAGCGCATCCATGTCCTCGAAGTACGCTGCGATGAATTTCTCCGCCAGTTCCTTTACCGTGGTTCCGGACTCGTTAGCGCGCTTGATGAGCTTATCGTCGATATCAGTGAAGTTCTGTACGTATCTTACTTTGTAGTTCCTATACGTCAGATAGCGTCTGATTACATCGAACAGCACGTAGCTCATGGCGTGTCCGATGTGGCAGTCGCTATATGGCGTGACGCCGCAGACGTACATCTTCACCGTCTCACCCTGCGGGTTAAAGTCTTCTTTCTGCGCCGATAGTGTGTTGTGAATTCTCATGTTCAGTCTTTCTTGACCAGTGCGACAGCCAGCGCGGCTATGCCATCTCCTTTAGCGATGAGCCCCAGGCCGTTAGTGGTGCTGGCTTTGACCGATACCTGGACTTCGTCGATCTCTAGCGCCTTGGCGATGTTGCGGCACATCTGTTGCGTGTGCGCTGCGAGGCGCGGTTTTTCGCATATTATGGTCGTGTCGATATTTTCAACCGTGACTCTATTGTCGTTCAGTATATTTCGAATCCGTTCGAGCAAGACTATGCTGGAGATATCTTTGTACTGTGGATCGGTATCAGGGAAATACTTACCGATATCACCCAGCGCGGATGCGCCCAGCAGGGCGTCGATGACGGCGTGCACCAGCACATCGGCGTCGCTGTGCCCCTGTAGGCCGCGCTCAAATTTGAGCGTTACGCCGCCGAGAACGAGACGTCGCCCCTCCACGAGGGGATGTATATCGAAACCGATTCCTGCTCTCAACTACCCATCTGTTTCCTTGATTTGATGATGGCTTCTGCAATGATAAGGTCTTCGGGAGTGGTCACTTTGATATTAGTGTTTAAGCCATTGAAGGCCTTTACTTTATGGCCTGCACGTTCAACGAGACTTGCATCATCTGTAACATTATCCTTAGCTTTGCGATGAGCCTCGGATATTATATCAAATCTAAATACCTGGGGGGTTTGCACTGCCCACAGCTTATCTCTGGGAGGCGTATCCTTTACATAAGAGTCAGAGGAGACAATTTTGATAGTATCGATTACTGGTACCGCTGGGATAGCAGCCCCGCTGTCTCTGGCCTCTCTGAGACCATCGGTGATGAGTTTTTGTGTAAGGCAGGGGCGTGCGCCATCG
Organism: uncultured Dehalococcoidales bacterium; assembly: GCA_964635685.1. Taxonomy (GTDB): domain Bacteria; phylum Chloroflexota; class Dehalococcoidia; order E44-bin15; family E44-bin15; genus JAYEHL01. The sequence goes on from CAZWOG010000101.1 coordinate 1,713, forward strand.
TGTATAACCACCCATTTGCATCTGACAAGTCTTTGTAATCCTTCGTTTACAGAATCTTGTCGGCGTGCTCCGCCCGGGCAGACTGTACTGACTTTAGACCAGTGGTATTCTTTTGCAAGGCTCAGGCCTATGTTCAGCTTGCTTTGACTTAGTACAATTACAATTTCATCGATTGATGGACATCTTTGGAATACTTCAACAGTATGAGCGAGAAGCGGCTTGCCATCGATTTCCGCAAATATTTTTTCGACTCCACCCATCCGCTCGCTTTTGCCAGCGGCTACTACAATAGCGCCGACCTTTTCCATAACATATTCCGTATTTGAATCTATCACGCTGGTTTCTGGTCATCATTTGTTTTTAGGTGTGCAAAAATCATACGTCCCGCAGACGTTTGGAGAACTCTCGTCACTACAACTGTTAATTCGCTGTTTACAAAGTGACGACCATCTTCAACAACGATCATGGTACCATCGTCGAGAAAACCTACGCCTTGGCCGGGCTCCTTCCCCTCTTGGATTATACGAACAACTAATTCTTCTCCTGGCATAACTACAGGCCTTACGGCATTTGCCAGTTCGTTGATATTAAGGACCTGTAACCCCTGTATCTTTGCTACTTGGTTAAGATTGAAGTCGTTTGTGATAATGGGACAATCGAGTAATTTACAGAGCCGTACCAATTTACTGTCGACATCGGGAATATCCTTAAGGTCCACATCAGATATCTCTACATGTATATCAAGCTCGTTTTGAAGTCTGTTGAGAACTTCGAGGCCGCGACGGCCTCGGATGCGGCGTGTCGCATCATAGGAGTCTGCTATGTGGTGCAATTCATCGAGGACAAACCTGGGGATTATCAGAGAGCCTGTGACAAATCCTGCCTGGACTATATCTGCAATACGTCCGTCAATTAATGAGCTGGTGTCAACAACGAGTTGATGGGTGCGTGGTACCAGCCTTCCTCCGATTCCTTCACGCCCAAGGCCGCCAACACCTTCAGGGATATGAAGACCGAATATTTGAAATATTTCTCTACCTTGGGCTATGGTAATTATTGTAAAGATAATACATAGAACTATCCCAACTATGATAGGACTTAGCTGCCCCCATGTTCCTGGAAGCATAGACAGGGGAAATGTTAATAAAACGGATAGAAATAGAGCAATAAGTAGTCCAATGATAGCGGCTAAGAAATCAACAGTAGGTAATTGGGGAAAGCGGCTGCGTTTCCTTCTAGATGCTGGGCTCAATTTATGTGCCTCCTCCATCCTCCCCCGGCCTTTTGAGCGGGCCAACACACAGTTAAAATAAAGGACTTCAGATTATTTTACTATTGCGCTTAGCCTCCCCATCCCGCCGGGGAGAATAATAAAATTATTATATGAATATTTATTATACATAACCAGACTATCACAAACGGTAAATAGTGTCAAAATCCGGGATTCATTTAATAATTAGTTGTAAAAGCATACGTAATGACCAGTAGCCTAGTAAAGCTATAACCGTTCCTTTGATCGTTTTACCAATGAAAACGACGAGCAGAAATTTCCAGAACGGATATCTGATAGCCCCTGCAGAAACCCCTACGAGTTTAAAAAAAAGGTTTGGTATTGCAGAGAATAGGAAGAGTACGAGTGTACCTCTGCGTTTCATCCAGCCCTTTATCCTCGTATAGCGTTGTTTATTATCAAGCGCCTCTCTTCCACTAAAGCCAGCGGTATAACCGGTAATTTCACCCATTGATTCGCCAATGCCTGACATTAAACCTACTAGGAATGGGTTCAAGATAGCTCCCATAAGAAAAACAACAGGTATGCTGGGGATAGGGACAAAGAGCACAGTTGCTGCGAGGAAAGAGACCAGGAAGACACCCAGATACCCATAGGCTGAAATGTCATCTGAGATGCCGCCTGTGCAGTAGATTACAAGACTCAGGATAATCACTACAGCTATAGTTGTGAGTGTTACCCAGTGACGTTTTATCCACCGCCTTGTTCTTGAAGGCTGTTTTGCTATGGATTCGTTACCTTCGGGAACTAGAGGGGGACTATTTTCTACTTCACTCATATACTCTCATTGGGAAAGGGTAAACGTAAGATTTAGGGAAGTCAAGAGCTAAAAGTGAAGCCATCAGTACCCACATCTACAATCACGTGGTCACCCTCCTTAAATTCGCCTTTGAGAATCTT
>CAZWOG010000102.1:0-3881 GCA_964635685.1 uncultured Dehalococcoidales bacterium
CTGTTGATTAGTACACTGTACAATTAATAGTTTTGAATATTATAGTTTAATATCAGTAGGAGGTCTATCCAATTCACCATATTCGTAGAGAATGGTCGTAGCGGCTACGAGCCCAGCTGTCTCTGCTCGGAGCACACGCGGTCCGAGTGTTATCTTATGTATGCCGCAACTCTGTGCTATTTCCAACTCGTTGACAGTAAAGCCACCTTCCGGACCTATAAATATATTGACTATTGAAGGGCTGTTTTGAAAGATATTCGATCGTAGTACATTGCTTAATTTTAGCGAGCCGGATCCGATGCATGCAACTAGGGATAATCCCTCCGCGGAATGGCATGCATCCTCGAAAGACAATGTTGGTTTCAGAATAGGCATCACACCTCTCCCGGATTGCTCGGTTGCCTCTCTGATTACCTTCTCCCAACGTTCCAATTTGTTAGAACTTGGCTTCCTAGCGATACATCGCTCGCAGACAACAGGTATAAATACTGATACCCCGATTTCGGTGCATTTTTGGAGAACGAACTCGAATCTATCCGATTTTAAAAGTGCTTGATAAAGGGTAAGCTTGATATCTGATTCAGTGGCCTGTCTAGTATTGCATATGGTACCTTTAACCTGATTCTTTTCCACTTTATCGAGAGTAACCGTATATTCCAATCCGTCATTATCGAATACTACAATCCGCTCGCCGCTTTGCAATCGCAGTACATTTCTGATTTGATGAACAATATCACCTTCTAGGGTGATACTTTCATGATCAATACATTGTCTGTTTACAAGAAAGCGCTGCATGTGGAATGTCTCTTAATGGGCATCAGGATTCCAAAGCGTCTTTAATCCGGTTGAAGAATCCCTTACCCTTCTTCGGCATTGTTGCCGGGCCTAGTGTCTTCGATAGTTCGTTCAGTAATTTCTTTTGCTCGTTTGTGAACGATTCAGGTGTAACAACATATACTACAACCAGTTGATCACCGCGGCCTCCGCCATGGAGATGTGGCACACCTTTTTCCTTGAGGCGCATGACTCTGCCGGACTGGGTCCCAGGTTGGATCTTCAGTGGTACTGTGCCGTCTACGGTTGGTATCTCGATTTCATCACCCAGCGCTGCCTGAGGGAAAGTGATAGGGACGTCATATAAAATATCGTCGCCGTGGCGTTTGAACAACTTATGATCCTTAACGGATATGGTTATGTACAGATTGCCGGAACTGCCGCCGTTATTACCTGCATTTCCCTCGCCGCTGATGCGGATTTGAGAGCCTTCATCCACGCCAGCGGGGACAGATACGGCGATTCGGCGCGTTTTCCCTTCATACTTTGACCCTTTACAATTAGTGCAGGGGTCAGACGTGATCTGCCCGGTACCGCTACAGCGCAGACATATAATGACATTTACAAATTGGCCAAAGAAACTGCGCTGTACTTGGCGTACTTCACCTGATCCATTACATTCGGGGCATTTAATCGGATTGCTGCCTGGTTTACATCCAGTACCATGACATTTCGAACAGGATTCCGTTCGATGTATCTCGATTTCCTTCTCGCAACCGAAGACCGCTTCTTCAAACTCGATGGTTAAATGGTGTCGCAGGTCATTACCGCGCTGAGGGCCGCTCCTGGTCTTTCTGCCGGCAGTTCCGCCAAAGAACGTCTCAAATATATCACCGAAGCCACGGAAGATATCATTATCGAAACCTTTCCCGAATGTTTCACCGGCATGCCCAAAACGATCGTATGCCTCTCGGCGCTCCGGGTCTGAAAGTACCTCATACGCTTCATTAATTTCCTTGAACTTTTCTGCGGCACCGTTATCATTGTTTTTATCAGGATGATATTGATGTGCGAGCTTTCTAAAAGCCCTTTTAATATCCTCGGCCGATGACGTTCTAGGAACGCCCAATACTTCGTAATAATCTCTCTTTTGTGTAGCCATTGTATTTGCAATCCAACTTTTCATTATAAGTCACATAGTATTGCATTACAAGTTTGTCATTACAGTGTTAGCTATAGATTAAATTATGCTACCTCTTGACAAATTTGGAGAAAAGGTAGTAGATTAGATATGGTTAGCACTCGACAGTCGAGAGTGCTAATTGGTGATAAAGATGTTATCAGAACGATCCGCTAATATACTAAAAATTATAATTGATGAATATGTCTGGACTGCTATGCCCATAGGATCCGAGACGATTGCAAATAAATATAACCTCGGTGTTAGTCCTGCGACAATTCGCAATGAAATATCACGTTTAGAGCGGGAAGGGTATGTTGTCAGACGACATATTTCGGGCGGCAGTGTGCCTTCAGACAAGGGATATCGGTACTATGTTGAGTACTTGATGCAGAAGGTTGATATATCCTTAGATGAACAACGGATGGTCTCGCATCTCTTCCATCAGGTTGAATGTGAGCTGTCACAATGGACTCGGCTGGCCGCAGCTTTGCTTGCTCGAATGGTGAACAACTTGGCACTGGTGACATTCCCTAAAGCGATGTATTCCAGTTTCGGCCGTGTGGAACTTGTGTCGCTGCAGGAATCTACGGCACTGCTTATACTGCTGCTCCAGGAAGCAAGGCTTAAACATCAAATCGTTGCGTTTAATAAAGCGGTTACACAGGAGGACTTAAACGCTGTGTCCCGTGAGTTGAATGATCTCCTTTACGGTTTGACCTGGTCTCAGATATTAGCTTATAAGGGTAGCCTTAGTCCGCTGGCGGCTGAAGTGAAAAAGACAATAGTTGAGATAATGTCAGAGGAGGATGAAAGAAGCTACGAAGAGCCGTATATCGAGGGGCTCAGGAATATAGTGACCCAACCGGAGTTTTCCGATAGTAAGGAGATAATCGGTATCGTAGATATGCTGGAAAATAAGGATGCCCTGAAGGCTCTATTGCCAGAGGTGCCCAATTGGGATGGAGTGCATATAGTGATAGGTGGGGAGAACAGAGAGGATGCCATGAGGGGATGCAGTATGGTTTTAACGCTATATGGAATCCCGGGTGAAGTGAAGGGGGCGCTTGGCATCATAGGCCCAACGCGTATGCAATATAGCAGGGCGGTATCTTCGGTACGATATTTGAGTTCAGTGATGAGTAACCTTGTAGGTGATTTGCATAAAGGTAGGCAGTAGATATATTTATGGCGATAATGGATGACAACCAAATTATGCCTGAGGAAGAGGATGACGGAGTTGAATTTTCCGATATGGCAAATGGGCAAGAGGGAGCAGTGGAACTGGGAGAGGTTGAGGAGGTTGAGGCTCTGAAGAAAGCGCTTGCCGAAGAGGAAGCAAAGGCTGGAAAGTACCTGTCGAACTGGCAGAGGGCTCAGGCGGATTTTGTAAACTTTAAGAGGCGCACAGAGCAGGAGAAAGGTGACATTATTAAACTGGCCAATGCCGGCCTGATATTTAACCTGCTGTCGGTGGTCGATGATATGGAACGGGCTCTGGATAATATTTCGGACGAGCTCGCCGAGTTTAAATGGGTGGATGGGATAGTTCTTATATATCGTAAGTTTATGGCAATACTTGAAGCAAACGGTGTCAGCGAGATGAAGGCACTTGGTGAGCGGTTTGATCCCTCTCTTCATGAGGCTGTAATCCATGTCGAAGGAGAGAGCGGGAAAATAATGGCAGTAGTACAGAAAGGCTATATGATGAACAATCGGGTTCTTCGCCCCGCGATGGTGAAAGTGGGCAGCGGTCATGGTGCTGCTTCAAGCGATGAACTCGTTGAAGCCGAATGAAGCAATCGTTCAGATAGAAAAATGTAATTATTCTATATTATGGAGGTGTAGAAATGGGAAAGGTTATAGGGATAGATTTGGGAACGACGCTTAGTGAAGTGGCGGTGATGGAGGGTGGGGAGCCAACTAT
>CAZWOG010000103.1:0-3833 GCA_964635685.1 uncultured Dehalococcoidales bacterium
GTAATAGCGGGGATCACCTGGAACACATCCCCGACGATCCCGTACGTTGCTACTTCAAAGATGGGGGCATGATGATCCCGGTTAACCGCTATGATCACATCCGAATCCTGCATGCCCACCAGGTGCTGAATGGCGCCGCTTATAGCGCAAGCGATATATATCTTCGGTCGCACTGTCTTGCCCGTCTGTCCCACCTGCCGCTCAACAGGCATATAGCCCGCCTCCACCGCAGCACGCGAACAGCCGACAACGCCGCCCAGCTCATCAGCCAATTCCTGTAAAATCCGGAAGTTATCTTTATTGAGCATGCCTCGTCCGCCGGAAACGATGACGTCCGCAGCCGAAATATCTATTGCATCCGCTCCCTGCCTGCTGTCTTCGAGAATCTCAAGCACTTTGGTTAATATATCGGTCTCTTTTACTGGCGACTGTTCCCTGATTATCTCGCCTCTGCGCGACGTATCACAATGCGGAAGCGGCATAACATGAGGCCTGACCGTAGACATCTGCGGCCTGGTTTTCTCTGTCATAATCGTAGCCATTATGTTGCCACCGAATGCGGGCCGGGTCTGCAGCAAGAATCCGCGATCATCGATTGCCAATCCGGTGCAGTCCGCCGTTAGCCCCGTCAAGAGATCAGTGGCTACTGCGCCAGCTAGATCCCTTCCCAATCCGGTTGCGCCCACCAGCACAATCTCAGGTTTATACTTTCTCACTAAATGACATACCGCCTTGTAATATGACTCTGTACGATAGTGTAGGTAAACCGCGTCATCTATTAAGTACGCTTTCGATGCTCCATAAGAGAATGATTCTTCGCAGAGATGCTCCACTTTGTCACCGATAACAATGGCGCACAGCTCAACGCTTAGCTTTTTCGCCAGCTCCGCCCCCACACCCAGTAGCTCCCATGATACCCCGGCCGGCTTGCCGTCGCTCTGCTCAACGAAAACCCAGACTCCACTGTATTCTTTCAGCCTCGGGTGAGCAGCGACCTTAACTTCATCAGCCTCCTCCGCCTTATGAGCTCCCGGCTCAGCAGCCCTCTGAGCCTCCCATTCCGCAAGCAGCTTCTGCTCCGCGGGCGTCAGGTACATCTCTATCGCGCCGGAAGGGCAGACCTTCACGCACTTGGCACAGCCGATGCAAAGATCAGCCTTGAAAACAGGCTCGCCCTTGTCGTTCATCTCTACGCCATCTTTCGGGCAGGAGGTCTGACACCGGGCGCCACACGCGATGCACTTGCCGGGGATAAGTATGGCTACGCCACGCGGTTTCTTTATTTTCTTTTTCTTTTCATCCATATCACTTTACATCCGAACTCAGATTTACAGGGAAATTACATCTTTCTTGACCAGTGCATCTATCAGCAGATTGGCCGCCCCTTCCGGATCGTTGACGCCGTCGCCCAGAATCTCTCCCTTGGTCCTCTCCGGAGAGAAAATCTTCCTGACCTGAGTTGGAGAACCGTTAAGTCCGATGAGGTCCGTCGGCAGTTGCATCACGCTGTTATTCCACAACTTGACCTGTGCATCCTGCGACATGAGCTTCATCGGCACCGTGGGATACCTGGGCTGATTGATCTCACGTACCACAGCGATAACCACCGGTAACGGCGCTTCCACAATTTCATGCTTGCCTTCCAGCTTTCGCCTGACTTTAACCTTTTTTGCCTTCAGGTCGAAATCCTGAATCTGATCGACCAGCGTCAGCTGTGAATAGCCCAGCCGCGTCGCAATACCGGGGCCAACCTGTGCCGTATCACCATCGATGCTCTGCTTGCCGCAGAGAACCACACCAACCTCATCTTCCTTCGAGAGCTTTGATATGGCCTCAGCAAGAACCTTGCTGGTGGACAATGTATCCGCACCGCCGAAAACGCGGTCGCTCAATAAGACAGCATCGTCAACCCCGAGCGATAAAGCCTTTCGCAGTGTAAATTCTGTATTGGGAGGGCCCATAGATATTGCCACCACGCGAAGCCCGTATTTATCCTTCAGCTTAAGGCCTTCTTCCAACGCGTGAGTGTCGAAGGGGTTCACGATGAATGGCACGCCCTCCCGAATAAGGGTGCCGGTAACCGGATCGGTTTTAACCTGAGTGGTGTCTGGTACCTGTTTAATACACACAACTACTAACACTTGTCACACCTCATCAACTAAAGTGAGTTAATTCTGGCATCAAAATACGCCGAAGCCACGCAGAGCGGAGAGCAAGCGGATTATTCACTGTAAACTATCTCTAAAGCTATCAATGTTGCTCGTTTATATATTTAACTTCACAACCTTACTATTTTAGTGTTTTTAATATTTTATTGTCAATGCAAATTACGAATCGGTAGTGTATCAATTCACCATCCAACCCCCTATAATCCCCCAGACTTGGGGGATATTAAGAGGAAGTAGGGGACACCCCTATCACCCCGGCAGGAAGAATCCTGCACCTCTTACTAAAATCTCCTGCATATCCCCTGGTTCTGATAATGACGCACGACCTGGAAATCGAAACGGAAATTACCGACTTAGGACACCGTTTTCCTTTCACCCGCCCTTTTAATAAGTTCCTTTGCACTTTTCACAGCACTATCATTGAGTTGGGGCCCGGCCAGCATCGTAGCGATTTCCTTCAACCGGCCCTCTCCAACAACCGATTCGATCACGCTTACCGTCCTGCCTTTATACGCTTCCTTATGCACCACATGATGTGAGTCAGCATAGACCGCTATCTGGGGCAGGTGGGTGATGCATATCACCTGTCGGTTCCTGGCCAGACGCCATAGCTTCTTCCCGATCACCTCGCCGCTTCTGCCGCCGACACCGATGTCGATCTCATCAAAAATCATTATCGGTATGTCATCTGCCTCCGAAATAGCCCCTTTCAATGCCAGCGTGAAGCGGGACATTTCGCCTGTGGACGCTATCCTGGCAAGGGACTGCACCGGCTCACCAGGGTTGGTCGACGTCATGAACTCTAAATAATCAACGCCCTTATCATTAAATTTATAGCATTCACCACCTTGCCCAGGAATCCCATCGCCAGCCTTCTCCTGGGTAATAGCTATATCGAAACTAACTTGAGACATATTCAAATCTTTAAGCTCCGCCTTAACCTTGGCGATCAGCTTCTTGGCCGCCTTGGACCGGGCTTGCGAAATCTTAAGGGCCAGCCGCCCCATCTCATCCCTGATCGAGGAGCGCAGATTTTCAAGTTCAGCCTGCTTTTCGGAAGAATGTGTTATCGTTTCGAGCTCCTCCTCAGCCTTACTGAGATAAGCAAGCACCTCACTTACGTTCTGCCCGTATTTCTTCTTCATCCTGCTGATGAGGTCCAACCGCAGCTCGACCTCCTCAAGGCGTTTCGGATCGTGCTCCAGCGATTCGCCATACGAGCGTATATCACGCGCCGCATCCTCCAGCCGATAGCTCATATCCTCCAGCACATCGAGCTGCGGCTTCAGCGTCGAGTCTACCTCCACGGACTTCTTCAGCGCGCGGACGGCCTCGCTCAGACGCTCCAAAGCCGAGCCGCCGGATTGAGAATCGTCGCCGCAGATAACCTTGTAAGCCTCATCGGAGAACGCCTTCAGTTTTTCAGTGGAGGAAAGAACCCTGCGCTCCTGCGCCAATGCCTCATCCTCGCCATCCTTCAGCTTGGCCTGCTTGATCTCATCGATCTGAAAACGCAGGAACTCTTCGCGCTGAGCGCTCTTTTCCTGAGCCTCCGCAAGCGACTTCAACTGCTGCTCCACCTGGCGCAGCTCGGCCGACTTATCAGTGAAGCTGTTCCGTAAATCAAGCGTATGGGCATACGCATCCAGCACATCGATGTGATAT
>CAZWOG010000104.1:0-3804 GCA_964635685.1 uncultured Dehalococcoidales bacterium
GTGGCGTGTTTACCAAAGGAGCTGGCCGATAAGCATGGTATAAAAATCGTTCCCGCTTCACAGATAACCTGCGATGGTAAGACCTATATCGAGGGAGTAACTATTACCGCTCGACAGGCTTACGATATCATCAAGAAGGATCCGGACAGCTTCGCTACCGCGGCCATAACACCGGGCATACTGCTGGAAGAGTTCCGCAAGCTGGCTAAAAAGCATCCAAACATATTTTTTGTCACCATATCATCCGGGCTCAGCGCGGTAGCCCAGTCGGCAAACCTGGCGGCGGATTTGCTCAAGGAGGAGTTCCCTCAGTCCATGGTCCTGGCGTTCGATTCCAATACCTGTGCCGGAGCGGAGGGCATGATCGCGCTGGAGATGGCTAAACAGGCAGCCAAGGGGAAGGGGCTCGATGAGCTGGCTCGTCTTGCCGAGGCGATGCGCAAGAAGACGGGCGGAGTCCTGATGCTGGATACGGTTGGTTACACCTACCGCACCGGGCGCATGACCAAAACGGAGGCGATTGAGGCTGCCAAGTCGAACATAAAGCCGGTGAACCGCATGTCCGATGCCGGGATAATGGAGTTTGTGACACTGGTGACAGATAGGTTGGAAGGCTTGAAGAAGATGGTCGAGGTTGTCAAGAAGGATGCAGGGGGAACGGACGCTCTGCATTTCATGGTCTCGCATGCCGATGCGCCCGATACGGCTCAGATACTGGTCGATCTGCTCAAAAAAGAGTTCAAGTGCCTGAGCATGATTGTGAGCGATTACAGCCCCGTGATGGGGTATTCCACCGGCCCAGGCGCCATGTTCGTCGGCTTCCACCCCGAGCTGAATTTGTGACGCATTCCTGTCTGGTATATAATTGAAATCTGAGGGCCGATAGGGCGGTTGTCTATATTCCCGTAATAACTAACGATGCTTTGATTAAGTGCTGGTCAACCCCCTAGCCCCCAATCTTGGGGGGAATTTAAAAAAGCTGGGGGACACCCCCAGTTCCCCCGGCAGGAGGTATCCTGCACCACTTGGTCGGAGTTTATCCAAGCTTTTGATCTATCGACATATGGAGATATTATAAGTTGAGCGTACTTGATCGATTCCGGGAGCTGAATGAATCCTTCCCCAAGACCGCCCAGATCCTGGAGCACAAGAGCCGCGGCGGCAAGGTCATCGGCTGGCTGTGCACCTACGTCCCAGAGGAGATAATCCACGCCGCCGGCGCCCTGCCGATACGCATCATCGGCTACTCGCATGAGGCTAACCTGGACGATGCCAACGCCCATCTTTACATAAATAACTGCACATTCTCGCGGAGCTGTCTGCAGCTGGGGCTTGAGGGGCAGTATGACTTCCTCGACGGCGTCGTCGGCGGCTCAACGTGCGACGGCGCGCGACGGCTGTTCGATGTGTGGAGGCAGTACGTCGGGACGCCGTTCCATCACGTGCTTACGGTGCCGCGCAAGTACACCGAGCGGGCTCATAAGCTGTATTACGACGAGGGCGTCCTGTTCAAGAAACACCTGGAAGAGCACCTGGGCGTGTCTATCTCGGATGAGGCGCTTTTAAAATCGACCATCGTATTGAACGAGTCCCGCAGTTTGCTGCACCGCCTCTATGAGTTACGCAAGCGTGATAAACCCCCGATAAGCGGCGCTGAGACGCTGGAGGTTCTCAACGCGGCCTACAGGATGCCTAAGGAGACCTTCAACCTCTGGCTTGGCGAATTGATCGAGGAATTGAAGTCGAGCGATAAAGCCTTCACCGGCAGGGCCAGGGTCATGCTAGTCGGCAGCGTGCTGACGAATCCGGAGTTTGTGAAGTCCATCGAGGATCAGGGCGCGCTGGTGGTGACCGACGAGCTGTGCACCAGTACGCGCTACTGGGGCGACAAGGTTGTTCTGGATGACGGCAGGCCGATACTGGAGGCTATCTCGCGCCGCTATCTGAACAACTTCCCCTGCGCACGGATGTATCCCTCCGATGAGCGTTTCAATCGCATCATCGATTACGCCCGCGATTTCAAGGTCGACGGCGTCATCAGTGAGATCGTGCGCTACTGTGTGCCGTATGCCCACGACCTGCCGCTGCTGACGAATCGCCTCAGCGAGGTAGGCATACCGACGCTGGCGCTGGATGTCGAATATGGCACGGCCGGCTCCGGCCAGATCGCGACGAGGGTGCAGGCCTTTCTTGAGATGCTGGAGGTGCGAAAAAAATGATGGGGTATTTCCACCCTCACCTAGCCTCTCCCCTCAAGGGAGAGGGATTTTGGAAGGGCATATTGCAATATGCCCCTACGTGGGGTGGGAATATGGTAAAGAGGTACAGGAGATTTCTCTCCTGACGGTCCTTCCGCGGAATCCTTCCCGTTCAGGGAAGGACCAAAGTATGGGGGACTAACAGGGGGTTTGGATGTCGATTCCCCCATGAGAGGGGGATATCAGGGGGTTGATTTAAAGAGTGAGCAACAGCAGTAAAAAGATCGATGCCATAATCAGGGCCTGCCGGCTGATGCTGCGCATGAACCAGGCCTCGCCCAACGCGCGCAAGAGCGACATCCTCTACTATAAGATGCTCGAAAACTACTACAGGCGCCTGCTGGAAGCCCATGACACCGGCAAGCTGATCGCGGCGCACACCGTGTTCTTCCCCACCGAGCTTATCTACGCCATGGACTTCGTGCCGATGCATACGGAGGTGACCACCTGGATGATGGCGCTTTTCACCGGCGAGAACGCGGATATTTTGTCGGCCGGTGCGGAGCTCGGTCTTGCCTCGGAAATATGCACGCCGCACCGCGGCCTGGCGGGGGCCTTCGCCAACGGCTCGATACCGCGCCCGGACGTCATGCTGTGGTCCAACCTTGTCTGCGACAACACCGCCAAGGCCGGCGAGCTTATCATGAAGATCACGGGCGCGCCGGGGTTCTTCATCGACCACCCGTTCAAGGACAGCGAGGAAGAATTGCAGTATCTCGCCGGAGAGATGGGCGACATGGTCGTCTTTCTGGAGAAGGTGTCGGGCCGGCGCATACACTGGGACCGCCTGGCGGAGATAGTGGCGCGCATGGACCACCAGATTGCGCTCATGCGCGAGATCAACGAGCTGAGGAAGGCGGTGCCCACACCGTTCTCGCCGCTGGGCTTCCTGCAGCTTCTTACCACGGATTACCTCTTCCCGGGGCAGCCGGAGGCCATCGAATACCTGGAGACGCTGCGCGACGAGCTGGCCGAGATGGTGAAGCAAGGCAAGGGCGCGGTAGCTAAAGAGCGCTTCCGCCTCATGACCTTCTTCCTGCCGCCGATGTACCTCATGGGCTTCCTCGACCGCATCGCCGCCGAACACGGGGCCGTGAGCGTGACGGAGCCTTTCTTCACCTTCTGGGGCGAGGGCCATCTCGACCCGGCCAAGCCGCTGGAGAGCGTGGCGCGGAAGTCTTACATGATACCCGAGATGCGCATGTACGGGCCGCTGGACAACCGCGCCATAGACAGCATCAAGAAATGCGCGAAAGAATACCGTGTCGATGGAGCGATCTATTACGCCGACGTGGGTTGCAGGCATTCATGCGCGACGATTAAACTGTTCAAGGATGTGCTGGAGGAGATCGATATCCCGGTGCTGACCATAGACTGCGATGTGGTTGACCCGACGATAACGTCCGAGGATGAGGTGCGCGGGAAGCTGGAGCAGTTCTTCGAGATGCTTGAGGATAGATGAAGTTGTCATATCAATGATGATCAGGACATTAGGAAGAATGGCATGAGATGCTCTGACTGCAAATATTTCAAGACAGACAAATGC
>CAZWOG010000105.1:0-3782 GCA_964635685.1 uncultured Dehalococcoidales bacterium
AAGCTGGATGAGTATCTGGAAACGATCGCGCCCAAATACCGACATTTGTTTGATAGCAGCAAGGCATCGGTTATCGATACGGGCGTACTCTCGCACCAGATACCTGGCGGTATGTTCACTAATCTTGTCAGCCAGCTTAAGGAGGCCGACGCCCTTAACAGGATCAACGAGGTTTACGAGGAACTGCCTCACACTCGCAAAGAAATGGGGTACCCGCCTCTTGTTACACCTACCAGCCAGATAGTTGGCGTTCAGGCAGTGCAGAACGTGCTCTTCGGCCGATACAAGATGATCTCAGGCCAGGTGAAGGACTATTTCTATGGCCTATACGGCAGGCCTCCGGCCCCAGTCGATCCCGAAGTTCAGAAGATAGTGCTCAAGGGGTACGAGAAGGGCGAGACGCCGATAACAGTTCGCGCAGCTGATACGCTACCGCCTGAGATGGAGAAGGCCAAGGAAGCTACCAAGGGCATTGCAAAGGACATCGGCGACGTGCTCGTATATGCTATGTATCCGCAGACCGGCCTTCGCTTTTTGAAATGGAAGTATGGGCTGGAGCCTGTTCCCGCCGATGTTAAGCCTAAGACACTCGAACAGGTAAAGAAGGAAGACGAGCTTATAGCCAAGGCTAAAGCCGGCAAGCTCGTGGAGAAGGTGGAGAAACAGGCACCAGCAAAGAGCACTGCGGCACGTGTATATAATGTCTTTGTAGATAATGAGTACTATCAGGTGGAGGTTGACCCGCAAAGCGGTGCACGCACGGTAAGTCAGCCAGCTGCTGCTGCAGCGCCAGCCCCACAGCCGAAAGCGGCTGCACCAGCCCCAGCTCCGGTAGTACCCCAACCAAAGGCAGCACCAGTAGCTACCGGTGATGGAGTTCTAGCGTCACCAATGCCAGGGACAATAATAAAGTACGTCGTTAGCGTTGGGCAGGTGGTAAAGGCTGGTGATCCCATCTTAATACTTGAAGCAATGAAGATGGAAAGTGCCTTACCTTCACCAATTGCCGGTAAGGTTAAGGAGCTAAGCTGCAAAGCCGGTGATCGTGTAACGAAGGGAGCTGTTCTCGCAGTAATAGAGAAGTAGGAGCGAGAGACCAGTAACCAAGAGGACTGATTTGCTAAGAATCCTCGCACAGAGTATCTATATTGCAAGTCGAGTGCAAAAGGTTACTCGACCGCTTCGGATATTACCCTTTTAAGATCGAGATGGCCAGTATTAACTACTAGCCATCTTTCTTATATAAACTACGGTAATAACAATAAATATTGATTGAAGGAGTAGGGCTATGAGAAAGAAAGTAACAGTTATTGGAGCCGGTAATGTGGGTGCTGCCTGCGCTCAGCGAATAGCGGAGAAAGGGTACGCCGATGTAGTTATGTTGGACATCGTCGAGGGGCTTCCGCAGGGGAAAGGTCTCGACATTCTGCAATGCGGTCCGATTATCCCGTTCAATAACAACATGATCGGGACTAACAAATACGAGGACACGGCCAACTCCGATGTTGCCGTTATTACCTCCGGGATCGCGCGCAAGCCAGGGATGAGCCGCGACGATCTTATCCTTACAAACATGAAGATTGTCAAAGAGGTGACCGAGAACATTGTTAAGCACTCGCCAAAATGTATCATAGTATGCGTCACCAATCCGCTGGATGCCATGACGCAGCTCGCCTGGCATGTGAGCAAGTTCCCCAAGAACCGCGTGCTGGGACAATCCGGCGTGCTCGATTCAGCCAGGTTCCGGACATTCATCGCCCAGGAACTGAAGGTTTCCGTGGAGGACGTCTCGGTATGCGTGCTCGGTGGACACGGCGATACCATGGTCCCCATACCCAGACTGAGCACCGTCGGCGGTATACCGCTGCCCGAGCTCATATCCAAGGAGAAGCTGGCGGCAATGGTCGACCGCACCGTTAAGGGCGGCGCCGAGATCGTAAACCTTCTAAAGACGGGGAGCGCCTACTACGCTCCATCAGCAGCGACAGTGAAGATGGTTGATGCCATAATTTTCGACCAGAAGAGGATACTGCCATGCTCGGTACTGCTCGAGGGCGAATATGGAATCAAGAGGACCTTCGTCGGCGTGCCAGTTAAGATTGGCGAAAAAGGCGCCGAGCAGGTCATCGAACTGAAGCTGACGCCGGAGGAAAGCGCCGCGCTTAAGAAATCCGCGGACGCCGTACAGGAACTGCTTAAAATAATGAAGCTGGAATAATCATGAGGGAAATAGCAGCAGAAGATATCACCAAGACTGTTACCCGCCTGTGCAAAGAGGCAAATTACTTCCTCAGCGAGGACGTCCTGTCCGCACTGAAAAAGGCTCGCAAGGAAGAGGAATCACCAGCGGCAATCAATGTGCTGGATCAGATAATTGAAAATGCCGATATCGCAGCCAAAGAGGAGATGCCCCTGTGCCAGGACTGCGGACTAGCGATTATCTTTGTAGAGTTAGGCCAGGATGCCCACATCAAGGGCGGAGACCTCTACGAAGCTATAAACGAAGGCGTACGGAAAGGCTATGCAGAAGGATATCTGCGCAAATCAGTTGTCAAGCAGCCTTTCTCTGCCAGGATGAATACTAAAGACAACACCCCGTCTATAATCCACACGGAGATTGTGAAGGGGGATAAGCTGAAGATCACGGTAGCACCCAAAGGCGGCGGCAGCGAGAATATGAGCCGTTTTACCGTACTGAAGCCAGCGCAAGGCCGCGCGGGGGTTGTGGACTTCGTAGTGAAAACAGTTGATGAAGCTGGCAGCAACCCCTGCCCGCCGACGATCATCGGTGTCGGCATCGGCGGCAGCGCAGAGAAGGCAATGTATTTGGCCAAGAAAGCGCTATTACGCAAGGTTGGAGAACCATCTAAGGATAAAGAGGCCGCTGAGCTGGAAAATGAACTACTGCAGCGGATAAACGCGACGGGAATCGGTCCCGGAGGAGTCGGAGGCAGGATCACATCGCTATCAGTACACGTAGAAACCCACCCTGTCCATATCGCAAGCCTGCCGGTAGCAGTAAACATCCAGTGCCACAGCGCACGCCATAAGGAGGCCGTGCTTTGAGTCAAACTGAATCGAAAACAACTACTAAAATGATCGATATCTACCTCATGGGCAAACGCTACAAGGTGCCCGAGGGTTTGACCATCCTGACAGCGATGGAATACTGCGGCTACAGGATGATCCGCGGCGTAGGATGCCGGGCTGCGTTCTGCGGCGCATGCGGCACCGTCTACAACTTCAAGGGAGACCCCGCCCTCAGGTTTGCCCTCGCCTGTCAAAAGCTTATCGAGCCAGACATGTGTCTGACACAGATTCCATTCTTCCCCGCCAGCAAACCCAGCTACGATATCGAGAAGATGGAACCTACAGGCGAGCAACTGCTTAAGATCTATCCCGATTTTATTAAGTGCTTCGGATGTAATACATGCACTAAGTCTTGTCCCCAGGATCTGGATGTTATCGGCTACATGTCCGCCGCCATCAGGGGAAACCTGAAGGAGGTTACCGAAAAATCCTTCGACTGCCTGATGTGCGGGCTGTGCGCCGCCAGATGTGCACAGGGACTGGTGCCGTACAATATCGCTTTACTGGCCCGCCGCCTATACAGCCGTTATCTCACTAACGTACCGGAGCACACCAAAAAGAGGATCGCGGAGATAAACGCCGGTAAGTACGATGCCGAAATAAGAGAAATGCAGAAGATGAGCGTCGAAGAACTGACCAAAAAATATAACGAGCGCAAGATATTGGACGATTAACAATTATATAAGGAGCTT
>CAZWOG010000106.1:0-3754 GCA_964635685.1 uncultured Dehalococcoidales bacterium
TGTCGACACAACGCCAGTATCTTGCCTTCAGTTTTTTAATCGCTTCGATATCCTCAATAATGCCAAGCCTGAGTTCGAGTTCTTCGTTATCGCACATTTTGTCGACCTCGCTCTCTGCCCTATTTATAAGGCAAGAAATGTTATCGTATAAGCTTGCCGATGTTGCCTTCTTTGGCAAGTATCGACTCAGCCTCACGTATAATTGTGTCTATCAGCTCTTTGCAGCTGACTACGCTATCGATTACGCCCACAGCTAGCGAACCGCCGGTGACATGTGTCGCCACTTCTTCGTCGTAATCCTTCTGCCAGTCGATATTAAGCTCTGATGAACGTTTAAATGAATGCTGCTCTACCATTTTGAGCCATTCGTCCTGTGGCATCTTGCCCTTTAGCTTTAATATTTCTTCGTACTTCTCGTTTCTGGTCACGTTGAGGATGCGGTCGCGCACCTTGGGGTCCCACGGCTGCGCCTCGACGAGCTTCTGCTTATAGCGCGGCGATATCGGGCATTCAGTAGTGGCCATGAATCGAGTGCCCATATAGATGGCCTCGGCACCCATGCCCAAAGCAGCCAGTAAGCCGCGAGCATCTCCTATGCCACCTGCAGCGATAAGGGGAACTTTTATCATTTTTATGGCATTGGTAATGCTGATGAGGGTTGGCAACTGCTCCACGCTTTTAAATCCGGTTCCCTCCATTCCTACAATAATGATGGCATCGGCTCCGTGGCGCTCAGCGGCCACGGCGTGTCTAACAGTTGCTACCTTGTGAATCCATATACGTCCTGCCTCATGTACGCGCTTGCCTATATCGTCGGCACGGTAAACAGCGGTGAAAATAGCAGGTATGTCCTCATCGAGCGCAACCTCGAGCATCTCGTTAATAGAAGAGCTTGCACCTACCGATAGATTAACGCCGAACGGCTTATCAGTCATCGATTTGGCTTTACGGATATCTTCCCTGAGCCGTTCCGGCGTTTTTAATGCACTGGCGGTTATCATGCCGAAGCCGTCGGCAGCGGAAACGGGAGCAGCAAGCGCCGACGTGCCGAAGCCTCCGAACGCGCCCTCGATGATAGGGTATTTACATCCCAGCAGTTGGGTTACTTTTGTGTTCCAGTTCATTGCATATCCTCCGCATGAATTATCTCAGGCGGTGCGTACATAGTCAACGCGATATATTATCGCTTTATATCAGATAGTACTAAGCTTGATGATATCTTTGTATTGTGATAGATTGCAGTAGAAGGCTACTTTATTGTTAAGTCGATGGATCTGACAAGGAATAAAGAGGAATTATTCAGGAGACTGCGCCGTGATATTAGCGACGAGCGTGTCCTTGATGCGATGTGGCGGGTGCCTCGGGAGCTGTTTGTACCTGCTATGAACTATGCTTATGCTTATGATGACCGACCTCTGCCAATAGGGGAGGGTCAGACGATATCGCAGCCTTTTATAGTTGCGCTGATGACACAGGCCTTGGAATTAGATGATGAGAGCAAAGTTCTGGAATTGGGTACTGGTAGCGGTTATCAAACAGCCATTCTTGCAGAGTTAGCTGGACAAGTGTTTACAGTTGAGCGATTACCAAACTTATCTAGATCAGCGGAAACTATCCTTAAGAATATAGGTTACAGGAATATATCGTTTCATGTAGCATTGGAGGTGCTCGGGTGGCCTGATGAGTCCCCATATGATGCGATACTTGTAACTGCGGCAGCACCTAATATTCCGCAGACTCTGATCGATCAATTAAAGATAGCGGGAAGGCTTGTAATACCTGTGGGCTCTCGCTGGGAACAGACACTGCTTCGTGTAATTAAACGTGATAAGGATACAGAAGTAAAGCAATTGACATCATGTCGTTTTGTACCTTTGATAGGAGAAGACGCCTGGAGTGATGATTAGCATTTATTCAATGTTTTCTGTTCCCACGAGGCCATAGCCAGAAGGCAATCGCTACAAACAGTATAACTCCTGCAACAATAGCCCCGGTCCACTCAAGTAAGCAAAATACGGTGACGATGATCCCGGCTACTAATACACCAGCGATAATAGCAGGAAAGGCGTCTCTGAATCTCATACCTAAAAGGTAAGCTGTGATTATGCCTGTCCATGCTCCGGTTAGCGGCAATGGTATTGCAACGAAAATAGCAAGCCCTAACTTACCGTATTTTTGGATTAAGTCAGTGCGACGAGAGGTTCTCGCCATAAATTTCTCAGTCCAGACTCCTAAAATACCCATCTTTGTAAATAAACGTCTTATGCGTTCGATGAAGAAAAAGACAAATGGTATTGGTAGTAAGTTTCCAATTACTGCTATAGGTAATGCGACATACCATTCCATATGATAGACAGGGATGGCGACCAGCAGGGCGCCGCGTAACTCTGATATGGGAATGATAGAGAGGATGAAAACTATTAGGGGATGTGTAATGCCATGGTCTAATAAATATTGGTCCACGATACGCTCCAGCAAAAGATACCAGCAGGCTGGATATATTGTCAAGGTTTTTCTAATACTTAACATAAGTTAATTAGATAACTGTGCAATAGCTGTAAATATATGATTTAAAACAACTTGCTCCATCATTAAAAGGTTGTTATACTACCCACGTATGGAATACGAAACGGTTATTGGGCTGGAGGTCCATTCGCAATTGCTCACCAAAAGTAAGATGTTCTGCAGTTGCAATGCGGATTATTCGAGTGCTACACCTAATACCCATGTTTGTCCTGTATGTCTTGGTATGCCCGGTGTTCTACCGGTGATAAATAAGAAGGCTCTTGAATACACTGCAATGACGGCCTTGGCATTGAATTGTGATATACCTGAGTATTCCAAGTTCGATCGAAAGAACTATCCTTATCCGGATTTAATGAAGGGATATCAGATCTCGCAGTATGATGCTCCCATCGGTATCGGCGGGTGGATGGATATAGAAATAGATGGGGTGAGAAAGAAGATAGGTATCACCAGGGTTCATCTTGAAGAAGATACTGCTAAATTGACACATCGCGACGGATCAGGCGGAGAATCGTTCAGCCTTGTAGATGTTAATCGTGCTGGCACTCCGCTCATGGAAATAGTGAGCGAGCCCGATATGCGGTCTCCTGAAGAAGCACGGCAATATCTCATTGGTCTCCGTGCAGTTCTGCAGTTCCTAGGTGTTTCCAGCGGTAATATGGAGGAGGGCAGCTTTCGCTGCGATGCCAATATCAGTATACGCAAGCCTGGGGAGCCGTTATCGGTCAAAGTGGAAATAAAAAACATGAACAGTTTCAAGGCGGTATTTCGCGCTTTGGAATTTGAGGAAAAACGCCAGCGTCAGGCGGTCGAGAGCGGTGAGAGGTTGGTGCAGGAGACTCGCGGATGGGTAGATGATCAAGGGATAACCGTTTCTCAGCGCAGCAAGGAATACGCTCATGATTATCGCTACTTTCCCGAGCCTGACCTGCCCCCGTTATCTTTTAGCAGGGAGTGGGTGGATGAGATTAAGTCAAGGCAACCAGAACTTCCCGTTGTAAAGCGGGACAGGTTCATCGCCGAGTATGGGCTATCGGAATATGACGCTGGCTTGCTCATCAGCTCAAAGCCGATGGCTGACTTTTTTGAGCAGTGCGTGGATTTGAGCCCAAGCAAGAGCGGTAAGAAACAGGCGAAGGCTATGAGTAACTGGATGACGGGAGAGCTGTTTCGACTGCTCAATTCGAATAATATCGATATTGAAGAAACGAAGATAAAACCCAAACAC
>CAZWOG010000107.1:0-3729 GCA_964635685.1 uncultured Dehalococcoidales bacterium
ACCCTAGTCCGATTCTTTTTACGTACAGCTAATAATTAATATGAAGGGAGAGGCTCATGAAAGAGGTTGACGCGCGAGGGCTTCCCTGCCCCCGGCCAGTCATAGAGACCAAGAAAGCCCTGGAGGAGATTGGGGAGGGATCGATCACCGTCATCGTGGACAGGCCTGAGGCCAGCGAAAACGTGCAGCGTTTCGCCAAAAGCCAAGGCTGCAAGGTGAAGGTATCGCAGAAAGAGGGCATATTCCGCATCGCTATCAGCAAAGCACAGCCAATGCAAGTTGAAGCCAAGAAGCACGACATCGTGATTTTTATTACCGGGGACCAGCTGGGCACAGGGGATGAAAGGCCAGGCAGGAGACTGATGAAGGCTTTCCTTGACACGCTCTGTGATAATGAACCCAAACCGGATAAAATGATATTCATGAACAGTGGGGTGAAGTTGACCGCCGAGGGCTCCGATCTTCTGAAGGCTCTGCAGCTGCTGGAGGGGGGCGGGGTTCAGATATTCTCCTGCGGTGCATGTCTGGAGTACTACGGACTCAATGATGCTTTGAGAGTGGGAAAGATAAACAATATGTATGACACAATACAATCGCTCATGTCTGCGGGCAAGGTTATAAAGATTTAAAAAGGAGTGCGCGTGATGGCCGATATAAAGAAGCAGCGTCTCACGGAAACCGTCCGCGGGGCGGGTTGAGCCGCCAAGATAGGTCCGTCGGACCTCAATAAGGCGCTGTGCGGCCTTGAGCTGACGCACGACGCAAACATACTGGTGGGCATGGAAAGCGGAGACGATGCCGGAGTGTACCGTCTGAGCGATGATCTGGCCATAATACAGACCGTCGATTTCATCACGCCCATCGTGGACGATCCATACACCTTCGGGCAGATAGCCGCGGCCAACTCCCTGAGCGATGTCTACGCAATGGGAGGCACGCCCATTACCGCCATGAACGTGGTCTGCTTCCCGGTCAAAAGCCAGGAAATATCGGTGCTAAATGAGATACTGCGCGGCGGGCTGGACAAAATGAAGGAGGCCGGCGTAGCACTGGTCGGCGGGCACAGCGTCTCAGACGAGGAGCCGAAGTACGGGCTCTCCGTAACCGGTATCATTCACCCATCTCGAATTGTCACCAAAGCCGGAGCGCAGACAGGCGATAAGTTGATACTTACCAAGCCTCTCGGCACAGGGATCGTGACCACAGCGATAAAAGGAGGCTTGGCCGGCAAAACTAGCATCGACGCGGTAATCCGCAGTATGACCACATTGAACAAAAAGGCAGCGGAGCTTATGCTCAAAGCGGGTGCCCATGCCTGTACCGATATTACAGGATTCGGGCTCATCGGCCATATCTGCGGCATGGTAGAACATAGCAGCAAAGGAATAGAGCTGAGGTTATCACAAATACCGATATTCACAAAGGCCAGAGAGCTCGCTGAGTCTGGCATGACTCCCGGAGGAACCCGCCGTAACATGGAGTTCTACCAGAAGATACTGACGAATATGACTGATATTGATGAGATCACCCTTGATATTTTGTTCGACCCGCAGACCTCGGGCGGACTGCTCATGGCCATACCTCCAGACAAAGCTGAAGGGCTGCTGAAAAAGCTGCACAGCAACGGCATTAAAGAGGCAGCCATCATCGGACAGATAACGGACGAACCGAAAGGTAAAATCGTCATCAAGGATATCTGAAAAAGAGGTGCGAGATTCCTCTCGCCGGGGGAATTGGGGGTCAGGGGGTTGATTATAATATGCCTTTTGTACTGGGCACAGCAGGACACGTCGATCACGGCAAATCGCTCCTTGTTAAAGCCTTGACAGGGATCGACCCAGACCGCCTCAAGGAAGAAAAAGAGCGCGGCATGACCATCGACCTGGGCTTCGCGTGGCTCACGCTGCCCAGCGGCCGCGAGGTCAGCATCGTCGATGTGCCGGGACACGAGCGTTTCATCAAGAATATGCTCGCCGGCGTAGGCGGGATCGACCTGGCGCTGCTCATCATCGCCGCCGACGAAGGGGTGATGCCGCAGACGCGGGAGCACCTGGCCATCCTCGACCTGCTGGGCATGAAGAACGGCATTGTAGTAATAACCAAGAAAGACCTTGCCGACAGCGAGATGCTGGAGCTGGTGACGCTGGATATAGAGGAAACGATAAAGAGCACCACACTGGCCAAATCCCAGATCATTCCGGTATCCGCAATGACCGGCGAAAACCTGCCAACACTTATCACAGCCATCGACTCCATGCTCGATAAAACAGCGCCCAAGCGCGACATCGGCAAACCGCGGCTCCCCATAGACCGCATCTTCACCATAGCCGGATTCGGCACCATTGTAACGGGAACGCTGATCGACGGATGCCTCTCAAAAGGGCGGGAGGTGGAGATCGTGCCTTCATCTGTAAAAACCCACATACGCGGCCTCCAGACGCATAAGCAAATATCCGATACCGCCGCCCCCGGCAGCCGCGTCGCCGCCAACCTAGCAAATATCGCAACCGACCAGATCAGCCGCGGCGACGTGCTGACCACCCCCGGATGGCTTAAGGACAGCAGGACGCTGGACGTCAAGCTGCGCCTGCTGTCATCCGCGCCGCGCGTGCTGGAGCACAACACACAGGTCACACTGCACACCGGCGCCGCCGAGTCCCAGGCCACGGTCAGGCTGCTGGATGCGAGCGAGGTCAAACCCGGCGACAGCGCCTTCGCCCAGCTTGTGCTGGATACTCCAATTGCTGCAGTAAAAGACGACCTGTTTATCATTCGCTCACCCCAAGAGACGCTGGGCGGCGGACAGATACTAGACCCCCAAGCGAAAAGGCACCGCCGCTTCCAAGCGTCCACCATCGAGCGCCTCTCGGCCAAAGACGAAGGGAGCGCGGAGTCGGTCATACTCACGTCTCTAGACGCGCAAAAGCCTGTCGAGTTTAACAAATTGGCGACGACATGCAACCTGCCTGCAAAAGAGCTAGAGGCCACGATCAAATTGCTAGCCGAACGTAAGACTATCACAGTACTAAAGGAAAAGAGCGAGCGTCTGATCTACTCGGCGCAGGCATGGGCCGCTTTAAGGCAATCGGTCGGGCAAACGCTGCAAAATTTCCACAGGGACTACCCGCTGCGGCAAGGCATGCCCAAAGAGGAATTGAAGGATAAAATCAAGGCCCCGGCCAAGTTCTTCGACAGCGCCGTCAAACAACTATCGTCCGAAAGTGTTCTCGCTGAGTCCGGGCCGACGGTGCATCTGACCAGCCATCAGATCAAGCTTACGCCGGAGCAACAGAAGAAGATCGATGCCTACATCAAGGCGTTATCGATCAATCCATTCTCGCCGCCGCCGGAGACGACCATCGAGCCGGAGCTGCTCAGCATAGTCATAGGGCAGAAACGCGTGGTCAAAGTCGCCGACAACGTTGTCTTCACTATCGATGCTTACGACAAGATGGTGCAGAAGATTATCGACCATATCAAAATCCATAAACAGATCACCGTCGCCGAGGTGCGCGACAAATTCAGCACGAGCCGCAAATATGCCCTGGCGCTGATGGAATACCTCGACAACCAAAAAATAACCCGCCGCGTCGGCGACGGGCGGGTGCTGCGATGACTTCTGGCGGGAGCGCATAGGAGTCGAACCTACTGTGGACACCGCAGGGTGCCCACCGACGGATTTGAAGTCCGCGGAGCCCACCGGGACCCATCCGCTCCCATAGCTAATTC
>CAZWOG010000108.1:0-3713 GCA_964635685.1 uncultured Dehalococcoidales bacterium
TACCCATGAGAAGAAGAAACGCCATCCCACCATCGGCAACAATGTGGTCATCGGCGCCGGTGCTATATTGCTGGGCGATATAGTTATAGGGGATGAGGCCAGGGTCGGGGCCGGCTCGGTGGTGGTGACATCGCTTGAGCCCAGGACGACCGCAGTCGGCGTCCCCGCACGTGTGGTCCGGAGGGGGCGTCCGGAGGAAGCCCTGGAACACGACAGGGAGGCGATAAAGGCAATGCTTGCGGAGCAGGAAGGCATGATAGACAGGCTGAGCCGCATCGAGGAGAAGTTGAATATTAAAACCGAGAATAATGGCAAGGGCAAGACGGGTGCCGATGACAAGATGGTACGCGGATAACAGAGGAACCCCTAGGGTAGAGGTGCAGGATTCTTCCTGCCGGGGTCTCAGGGGTGCCCCCTATTTCTTATAAATTCCCCATGATTGGGGGATTAAGGGGGTTGATTCGATGTTAATGAGAGCCTTCCTAAGGAGTGAGAGATGGGCAAGACTATAGCAGAGATCAACGAAAAAATTAAAAAGGGTCAGGCGGTCGTGGTCAACGCCGAGGAGATCATCGATCTGGTAGCCAAGAAGGGGACAGAGAAGGCCGCCCGTGAGGTGGATGTAGTTACCACTGGCACCTTCGGCCCGATGTGCAGCTCCAGCGCTTATTTCAATCTGGGGCATACCAAGCCCAGGATGAAGCTCGGCGGCGGCAGGGTGTATCTGAATGATGTCCCGGCTTATACCGGGGTCGCAGCAGTAGATATTATACTCGGCGCCACCGCCATGCCCGACGATGACCCGCGCAACCGGGTGTACCCCGGCGCGTTCAACTACGGCGGTGGCCATGTCATTGAGGCGCTGGTGGCGGGTAAGGATGTGAGGCTCGTAGCTACTGCCTACGGCACCGACTGCTACCCGCGCAAGAAGCTGGAGAGCTGGGTCAAGCTCAAGGATATGAACGAGGCCGTTCTCTTCAATCTGAGGAACGCCTACCAGAACTATAACGTGGCGGTGAACCTGTCGGATAAGACGATTTACACGTATCTGGGCGTGCTGAAGCCGAACCTAGGCAATGCCAACTACTGCTCGGCGGGGCAGCTTTCGCCTCTGCTCAACGATCCGTTCTACAAGACCATCGGCGTCGGAACTCGAATATTCCTGGGCGGTGGCGTCGGCTACGTGGCATGGCATGGCACGCAGCACAGCCCGAAGGCGCTCAGGGGGGATAACGGTGTGCCGAAGCGGGGGGCGGGGACGCTGGCGGTCATCGGCGACCTCAAGGGCATGAACCCGAGATGGCTCGTGGGCACCAGTATGCTGGGCTATGGCCCGACGCTGACCGTGGGCATAGGCGTGCCGATACCGATATTGAACGAGGAGATACTGCGCTATACGGCGGTGAAGGACGATGATATATACGCCCCGATTGTGGACTACAGCGAGGCCTATCCGCAACGGAAGCCTGATATCGTCGGCGAGGTCAGCTATGGGCAGCTTAAGAGCGGCATCATCGTAGTTCAGAATAAGAAGGTGCCTACCGCGTCGCTTTCCAGCTATCCCCGGGCGCTGGAGATCGCGAACACTCTTAAAGAGTGGATTGTGAAAGGGAAGTTCTTTCTCTCGGAAGCGGTGGCTCCTTTGCCCGGCGCCGAGTCCGGTGTCACAGTGAAACCGTTCAACGAGCGTCCGATACAGGAGTAGAAGGTATACGCGGTTCGTCTGTCGAGATTAAACGGGTCGTTTGGGCCCGATGTGAGGTTGAGATATGGCTATTAAGAAGAGAGTGGTGCTGCATTTCCCCACCAGGCTGGTGGATCAGCCGATAATCTATAAGCTGGTCAAGGATTATGACCTTGTGCTGAATGTGCTTAAGGCTTCGATCATGCCCAACGAGGAAGGCCGCATGGTGCTGGAGCTGTCCGGCACGCGGGATAACTATGATAAGGGCATAAAGTTTCTTCAGACTACAGGGGTGAAAATACAGTCGCTGGGCCAGGATATCATACGTAACGACGAGCGCTGCACCCACTGCGGCGCCTGCGTAGCCGTATGTCCCAGCGGCGCACTGGCCGTTGATCATAAAAACAGGATGGTCAAGTTCGATTCAGCCGAGTGCACCGCCTGCGAGCTCTGCGTTCTGGCCTGCCCGCCCCGGGCTATGGAGGTTTACCTGTAGTGGGGCAGCTGCGTACATACCGCAACTGGGTGAAGGACTCGGACCTGGTCTCGTTCCGTGCCGTGGTCAAGGAGACCGACCTCCAGGTGCGGGCGATAGGTGATTTCAGGGGAGAGGCGCTGGTGGAGATAAAAAGGTGTCGTGCTGTTCTGGAGCATTACATAGAACAGCATCTGGAATTCCTTGTGGCGCTGGAACCTGTTGACATCTCGGAGGATGCTCCGCCCATCGTTGTCAAGATGGCCTGGGCCGCCAGAAAGGCCGGCGTGGGCCCTATGGCCGCTGTTGCCGGAGCCATCGCTGAGGATGTAGGCCGCGCGCTTATGAAGCGCTCCGCGGAGGTCATCGTGGAAAACGGAGGCGATATCTTCATCAACACTAAGAAAACCAGAAAGGTTGGCATGTTCGCCGGCAACAGCCCGTTCACCGGCAAGCTGGCTATAGAGATAGCTCCGGAGGACAGCCCGCTGGGCATCTGTACCTCCTCCGGCACCGTGGGGCACTCGCTGAACTTCGGGCTGGCCGATGCTGTTGCTGTACTCTCGTCATCTACAGCGCTTGCCGATGCCGCCGCTACAGCTGTCTCCAATATAGTTCAGACGGCGGATGACATCCCGGCCGCGATAAAACTGGCTCAGTCGATCGATGGCGTTGCTGGCGTAGTCATCATAATCGGCGACAAGCTCGGCGTGTGGGGTCAGGTAAAACTCTCGGAGGTAGATGGACATGGCGGATGAGAAACATGTTGTCGTACTCATTACCGCGGAGACGCTGGGACAGGGTCGTGAGATAGCCGATGCACTTGTCGGCGAGAAGCTGGCGGCCTGCGTCAACCTAATGCCTAGAATACATTCCAAGTTCTGGTGGCAGGGCAAGATCGATTCTGCTAATGAGTCGCTCCTCATCGTCAAAACGAGGGAAGCCCTGCTGGACAAAGTTATCAATCTGGTCAAGAGCAAACACAGCTATACTGTTCCGGAGATAATCGCGCTGCCTATCGTCGGCGGCAACAAGGATTACCTTGACTGGATCGATGAGGCGACTCTCACCTAGACGGGCACGACGCGTCGTGCCCCTACGTTCTTGTCGATAAATCTGCCTATTCGGCCCTCCTGCGGACCATCATAGTGGCGAAGACAACCATCACCACCGCTATGCCGCCCAGAACGGCAAAGGATGGCCACAGGTCGCTCCAGATATATCCATCCAGAATCAGGCCGCGCACGCCTACAATAGCGTAGTCTACAGGGTTGTAATTCGTCACAGTCCTGAGCCAGTTTGGCAGCAGCTCAGCCGGCATCATCATGGTCGAAAGGAACATCAGTGGCATAGTAATAAGGTTGGTAGTCGCCATCAGTGTTTCCTGTCTTTTTACTAGGAGCGCCACGCCGTTGGAGAAGGCGGAGATGCCCACCCCCAGCAGGGCGATTAGCAGAAGCGCCAGCAGCGCCCCGCCGACGCCGGTCTTGATATCCACCCCCATGATTATCCCGATGATGAGGATGATAGCAGCTTGAACCAGGAGCACAACCA
>CAZWOG010000109.1:0-3704 GCA_964635685.1 uncultured Dehalococcoidales bacterium
AAGGGGCTGAACGAGGACGAGCGCAAGCAGTGCGTCGAGGCCGGCGAATACGGCGTGGCTTTCTGCCAGGCCCTGCTGAAGATATTCGAGGATGTCGTACTGAAGAACAAGGAATATGTCGATCTGATTCTGGGTGATGTATATAAGCTTAAGACATATTACATGGGCATGGTGGATAAGAACAACAAGGTCAACTTCTACGATGGCCTTATCCGCGTGGTAGACCCCAACGGCAAAGAGTACACTAAGTTTAAGCACCAGGACTATCTGAAGGTAATAAGGGAGCATGTTGAGCCCTGGACCTACATGAAGTTCTGCTATCTGAAGGATAAGGGCTGGAAGGGCTTTGTCGATGGCATTGATAGCGGCATTTACAGGGTGGCTCCGCTGGCGAGACTGAACGCTTCCGACGGCATGGCTACCCCGCTGGCGCAGGAGGCCTACAATAAGTTCTACTCGACCCTGGGCGGCAAGCCGGTGCACAACACGCTGGCATACCACTGGGCGCGTCTTGTCGAGGCCCTGTATGCGGCCGAGCGTGTGCTGGAGCTGGCGAGCGACAAGTCCATCACGTCGCCCGATATCATCAACCTGCCGACCAAGGCACCGGAGGACGGCGTCGGCATAGTTGAAGCGCCGCGAGGGACGCTGATCCATCATTACACAACCGATAAGAAGGGTATTATCACCAAGTGCAACCTGATAGTGGCTACCGCGAACAACTCTGCGGCGATCAACATGACGGTGGAGAGCGCGGCCAAGGCTCTCATAAAGAAGGGGAATGTTCCCGAAGGTATCCTTAACATGATAGAGATGGGGTTCCGCGCCTACGACCCGTGTCACGGCTGCGCCAACCACTCGCTGCCGGGCAAGACGGCGCTGGAATTGAATGTGTACGATAAAGACGGAAATCTGATGAGGAGCATGCGCCAGGGCTAAGGCGCGCAGAGTAATATCTTCGTTTTGAAGAAAGGAAAGAAATGGGTAAGAAAGACACTATCGAAACGGTAATCTGTAAAGAAGGTGGGAAGATATATCTTCCTCCGTGTCAGATCAAGTGTCCCGTCGGAGAGGATATTCAGCGTACGAATGCCATGCTTTCTCTGCTCTCCACGAACAAGGACGAGGCCGCGAAGCAGGTTATGAAGATAGGCGACCAGATATACGACAAGAATCCCTTGTTCCCTATCTGCGGCTATGTCTGCGGTCTGTGCGAGAAGGAGTGCAATTATAAAGATAAAACCGGGGCCATCAGACGCAAGATGCTTAAGCGTTTCATAAGCGATTACTATGTGCCCTATCTCGATAAGAAGCCCGCATTGCCGGCTCCGACCAAGGACAAGGTCGCTATCGTCGGGAGCGGACCGGCCGGCATGATGGCCGCTTACGAGCTGTGCAAGAAGGGCTATAAGGTTACCATCTTCGAGAAGGACAAGGTGCTTGGCGGTGCCTTAAGATGTATCCCCAAGTACCGTCTCCCGGTTAAGGTGCTTGATGGTACATTGAAGAACCTTGTGAGGATATCCCATGCCGAGGTGAAGTACGATTGGTCTCTAGGAGACAGCGGTAAGATTTACAGTGGCAATACAATAGATAGTCTCAAAAAAGAAGGATTTAAGACAGTGTTTGTTGCCACAGGGACCCCTGTTGCCAGGCCACTTACAATTGAAGGGCGAATGGTAACGGGTGAAAATTACGTAGAGGGAGTGATGTTTGGTCTGCCGCTGTTATATGATGCTGGCCAAAATAAGGTGCCTAGGGATATTTTCCAGGGCAAGAAAGTACTGGTTATAGGGGGTGGCAACGTTGCATTTGATGCTGCCAGACTAGCTCGCAGGATTGGTGGTGAGGTTACACTGGTATGTCTGGAGTGCGAGGATAAGAGCAGTAGAGATGGTATCCCTGCCGATGTTGATGAAATAGAGGGTGCTACTGAGGAGGGGATAAAGATAATATACGGCAGAGGCGTCAGCGATATCATCAGCGAAAATGGAAAGTTTAAGAAGGTCAAGTGCCCGAGATGTATCTCTGTATTTAACGATAAGGGATTCAATCCCAGGTTCGATTTCAAGGACTCGATAGATGTTACAGCTGATATATTATTAATAACGATAGGTCAAGGTCCAGAAAGGGCAATTTTCCAGAATGAGGGCCTTTATAACGATCAGGGCCGGCTCGATGTTGATCCGGTCACGCTCATGAGCAACAAGAAACCTGGCATCTTCATCGGTGGAGATGCGAGACGCATAGGATACGTTGCTGATGCAATGTTTGAGGGTATCGTGGCCGCCGAATCTATTGACCGCTTTATCAAGGGAGTGGACCTAAAAGCTGACAGGCAGAAGGAGTATCAGAAGGCGGAGGCCGCAAGGCTGGAGAACTACAAGCCGCAGCCTCAGCTCGTGTGGAAAGAGGCCGACAAGAGGCTGAACTTCGAACTATTTGAGAAGGGGTTTACGCTGAAGCAGGCGATTGCTGAGGCGCAGCGCTGCCTCTACTGCGGCCCGTGTCTGAGCTGCAAGGGCTGCGTTGTCATGGGTCTGCAGGATGAGATACCTGAGATAAAGGTCAATGAGGAGAAGTGCAGCGGTTGCGCCATATGCGTCGCCGTCTGCCGCTACGATGCTCCTAAGCTGGAGAAGCGTGGAAAGTCATTTGTAGCGGTGATCGATCTGGACAGGTGCAAGCGATGCGGATTATGCGTCAGCGTCTGCCCGTCTGATTCGATAACGATGTCCGATAGCATGGGGCAGCAAATGGACAAGGCGTTTGCCGAGCTGTCGAAGAAGAAGTAGTGACGGGATCGATAATACGTTGAAGACATTGGTTTTAGGCATAGGGAACCCGATCGTAACCGACGACAGCGTCGGGCTGAAGGTCGCCAGGCTTATCAAGGAACGCAGGCCCGAGCTCGATGTGGTCGAGGCCTGCTCCGGCGCCATGGGGCTTTTCGATTATGTGATCGATCAGGACAGGGTCATATTGATCGACTCCATCAAGACCGAGAACGGCGTGCCCGGCGAGGTCTATCGAATGCGTATAGATGATTTGAACCCGACGCTGAGGCAGCATTCATCGCACGGGCTGGATATCGCCAGCGCGCTGAAGATCGGTGAGGGATTGGGCTACAAGATGCCTGAGGCCGTGAACATTTATGCTATCCAGGTTAAAGATAATATCAGGTTCGGCGAAGAGTGTACCGCAGAGGTAACGGAGAGGATACCACTCATCGCCCAGCAAATAATTGAGGAGGAAGATTTATGAGCGCTTACGCTCCTAAGATCGTGGTATTTACCTGTAACTGGTGTCAGCGTGGAGGGACCGATTTAAGTGCGATTACCAAGGAATATGGAATGCCAGCTGTGAAGATAGTGAAGTCCATGTGCTCCGGAGCGGTGTCTCCGGCGCATATCTTGCGCGCCTTCAAGAGCGGCGCCGATGGAGTATTCGTGGTCGGGTGCCCGCTGGGAGACTGCCATTATATCAGCGGAAATTACAAGGCGCGGCGCCGGGTCAAACTGATGAAGACCGTTCTATCTCAGCTTGGAATCGAGCCGGAGAGATTGGGCATAGCGCTGTTGGCCGAATCGGAGATCGCAAAGTTCAGGACTGCGCTAACCAAGTTTGCGGATAACGTCTCCAGCCTGGGTTCGCTCAGCGGTACAAAAGCGGGAGTGAACTAGGAAGGGAAACGATACAACGGT
>CAZWOG010000110.1:0-3684 GCA_964635685.1 uncultured Dehalococcoidales bacterium
GTTTCTACCTCTATAAAATGCTTCTTGCGATAAATCAGAGCCGTTCTATCTGTAAGAAATCTAATTCTACCGGCGTCTCACGACCGAAGAGAGATATAAGTACTCTGACCTTGCCTTTATCAGGGAATATCTCGTCTACTATGCCTATTAAATCGATGAATGGCCCATCGCTTACGCGAATGCTTTCTCCCTTACGGAAACCAACCTTAATCCTCGGTGTATCCCCCTCCATCCGCTGGAAGATATTTTTCACCTCATCTTCTTCTAAGGGAACAGGCTTACTTCCGGCACCGACGAAACCAGTAACACCTGGAGTGTTTCGTACAACATTCCAGCTCTCATCGGTTAGCTTCATCTCCACCAATATGTAGCCGGGGAAGACCTTTCTTGCTACGGTTTTCTTTTGGCCGTCCTTGATCTCTATTTCATTTTCGGTTGGGATGGTCACACTGAAAATTTTATCTTTGGCATCCATAGACCGAATGCGTTGTTCCAAGTTGGTCTGAACCCGTTGCTCATAACCGGAGTAGGTGTGAATGACATACCATCTCCGTTCTGCTTCTGCCATTTCTTCTCCTCAGAAGTGGGTGCAAGGAAAACCGGTTCAGGCGGTTTTCGGATCTGCCTCCCGCCTCCCTACCCTCCTATTATCAATTGCATGAAACGCGTGAATCCGTAATCGGCGATGCCGAGGAAAATCCCTACCGCTCCAGCAATGATGATTACCATTACTGTAAGCCGTCTGGTCTCTGCTCTGGTGGGCCAGACGACTTTCTTGAGCTCGGCTGCTATTTCACCTATATAGCGGCGGACCCAGGGGATTATTTGACCCATTGCAAAAGTCGGCTTGGCCATGTTACTTCACCTCGCGGTATAACCTTTGGGTGCGGCAACGTGGACAATATTTCTTTAGTTCCAAACGTTCCGGGTCGTTTTTCTTATTCTTTGTTGTGGTATATACCCTCTCCTTGCATTCAGTGCAGGCGAGATGGATTATCTCCCTAGACCCTTTCTTAGCCAATCTACATCTTTCCCCTATAAATTAACTTTGAATGATTTATCTGTTAATTCAGCGTCTTTGTGATTACGCCAGATCCTACTGTTCTGCCGCCCTCTCTGATAGCGAACCGCATGCCAGACTCCATAGCTACCGGCTCGATAAGCTTTATCTTCATCTTAATATTATCACCGGGCATGCACATCTCCACACCCTCTGGCAGATATAGAGAACCCGTAACATCCGTTGTCCGGATGTAGAACTGCGGTTTATAACCATTGAAGAACGGGGTATGACGGCCACCTTCCTCTTTGGTCAGAACGTATACCTCGGAATCAGCTTCAGTGTGCGGTGTTATGGTTCCGGGTTTTGCCATAACCATGCCCCTGAGTATATCATCACGCTCAGCGCCTCTGATAAGAAGACCGAGAGCATCGCCGGGCTCGCCGATCTGCAAAGTCTTGTGGAACATCTCAACGCCGGTTACGACCTTTTTCTGAGTTGGCTTCAGGCCGACTAGCTCAACCTCATCGCCGACCTTTACAACACCACGCTCGACACGGCCGGTTGCTACAGTTCCGCGTCCCTTTATGCTGAAAACATCTTCCACTGCCATCATGAAGGGTTTATCCTTTGGACGTGCCGGTGTAGGTATGAAACTATCGACGGCGTCCATTAATTCTACTATACGGCCGCACCACTGGCACTCCCGCTTCCCGCAGCCGCACTGCAGTGTCTTTGTTGCTGAACCCTTAATGATAGGGGTGTCTTTGCCTGGGAATTCATACTTCGTAAGTAAATCCCGTAATTCCAGTTCCACTAACTCTACTAATTCCTTGTCTTCCATAAGGTCGACTTTATTGATAAAAACCACAATTGCAGGAACGTTTACCTGACGGGCTAAAAGAATGTGCTCTCTAGTCTGAGGCATTGGTCCGTCAGCTGCAGAAACAACGAGAATTGCGCCATCCATCTGTGCCGCACCGGTGATCATGTTCTTGATGTAGTCGGCATGTCCCGGGCAGTCGATGTGCGCATAGTGGCGCTTGTCTGTTTCGTATTCAACGTGCGAAATGGCTATTGTTAGAATCTTTGTTGCATCGCGCCGGCCTTGGGATTCAGAAGCTTTTGCTACCTGGTCATAGGAAACAAAAGACGCTAATCCTTTCCTTTCCAATACTTTTGTAATAGCAGATGTCAGGGTAGTCTTGCCATGGTCAACGTGTCCGATTGTTCCTACGTTTACGTGTGGTTTAGTTCGCTCAAATACTTTCTTTGCCATTTCTCCTCCTCGGTTAATAAGCCCACAGTCAGACTTGAACTGACGACCCCGTTCTTACCAAGAACGTGCTCTACCACTGAGCTATGTGGGCACTAAGACATAATAACTAAGGCATAGCCGAAAGCTATGCCAGAGCATTTTACTATCTATGTATTTTGTTGTCAATAGTATGAACGATTGGAAGGCTCTAAACCGTATAAGATTTTATCCCATCTCTGTGGTGGTTTTAAATAAGTGATTTAATCGGCTTAAAGGTTGGAAAGAATTGCCCAAGCGCTATTGTTCATAATTAGTTCTGGCTGGAAGAGGCGTTAAATCCAAATATATATAGTTCTCAAGCAGCCGTAAGGTATGAGTCCAAAGCTCGTGGTATTTTAATCTAAAGTGGCGGGAGTTGGATTCGAACCAACGAAGCCCGAAGGGCGGCAGATTTACAGTCTGCTGGTTTTAACCACTCACCCACCCCGCCATACAGGATCATGCACTTAGCCCGAGAGCGGAGTCGAACCGCTAGCCTGCCGATTACAAGTCGGCTGCGCTGCCATTGCGCCACTCGGGCATGACGATATTCAGTAATACAAACAGAGGTGTAGTAAAATTATCATTTTTGACTTCCATTGTCAACAATATCTCCCTACAGGGATACCCCTTATCAAAAGGTTAATCATCTGGTATACTGCTGTGGGGCAAAAAAGGGCTCAATGTATTAAGGGTCAGGAGGAAGCCAGTGCCAGCTGTAGCTGTTATTGGAGCACAATGGGGCGATGAGGGGAAGGGGAAGGTCGTCGATGTAATCGCCGAAAGAGCGAACATGGTGGTGCGGTATTCCGGCGGCAGCAATGCCGGGCATACCGTTATCAACTCCATGGGGACATTTAAAATGCATCTAATCCCTGCTGGTATTTTCCACAGTGATGTTATCTGTATTGTTTCCAATGGTGTGGTATTAGACCCTGATGTGATTTTACAGGAGATTGACGAATTAAAGAGTAAAGGAGTATCGGTTAGCCACCTGTTTATAAGCGACCGGGCTCATCTTATCATGCCTTATCACATCCTGCTCGATGGGTTAGAGGAGGAAGCACGGGGTAAGGATGCTATAGGGACGACAAAGAAGGGCATCGGCCCGGCTTATATGGACAAAGTAGGACGAAGTGGTATACGCGCCGGAGATTTGCTGGATAAAAAGAATTTCAAGGAACGGCTCGCAATTGTTCTAAAGGAGAAAAACCGTCTCCTCACCAAGCTCTATGACGTTAAGCCGCTAGATTTGGATGAGGTTTATAAGAAATACTGCAATTATGGGGATAAGTTAGCTCCATTCCTTAATGAGACAGATATGATGATAGCGGAGGCTATTGAGCAGAAAAAGAACGTCGTGCTGGAGGGGGCCCAGGGGTCTCTT
>CAZWOG010000111.1:0-3684 GCA_964635685.1 uncultured Dehalococcoidales bacterium
AAAACGAAGGTATCTGTGGCATGGCTCGCTTATGGGCACTGCCAGCTATCATAGACTCTATTCTTCTTTTGACAGCATCATCTGCCTCGCCAGTCGTTAAATAACGGTCTAGCTCATTGTATGTTATTCCCATTTCACCTTCGTCGGTCTGCCCTTCCCATAATCCCCCTGAAGGTGGCTTATTAATAATCTCCTTCGGAATCTCTAAATACTCCGCGAGTCCTTTTACCTGCTTCTTGACTAAATTGCCTAGAGGAAGCAGATCCACTCCCCCATCTCCGTATTTTGTATAGTACCCTACAGCAATCTCGCTGCGATTGCCAGTTCCAACAACAAGATAATCCAGTTGCGCTGCCAAATAATACAGAGCGACCATCCTTAAACGTGATTTAGTATTTGCTTGTGCCAGCTTGTCATTCACATGATAATTCTCGTCTTGAGGAAATATTTTAAGGAGTGAATCGTATACGGTCTCAAGGTTGATCGTTTCAGTAGAAATGTTGAATTTTTTGGCTACTTTGTTTGCGTGGATTATGTCAGTTTTATTGCTATAGCATGGCATGATTGCTGCAAGGGTAGCATCAGGAAAAGCACGTTTGCACAAGACTGCGACTACGGCCGAGTCAATGCCGCCGCTGAGTCCAACGAGTGCCCCCGATCTTTGCGCTGCGAGCACACTTTCTTTTATCCAATCCGCTAGCTTATTTGCCAGTTGTTCCATATGATAAACCCTCGTATTAAAGTTGACCCTCTTTAATTCGTGAAGTATACTCTCATCGTAGGAGCAAAGTCAAAACTTCTGCAATGTTAGGCATTAGGCGAAGTTCAAAAATGAGTGATGCTTTAATATTTATAGCTCTCATTGCTGCCATCGTATTCGTTATGTCACTACGTATTTATTTACGTAAGCGTCAGTTCAAGAGCAACGTCAAGAACAATGATGGTGTTTCTACCACGACGATTGATCATTCAAAGACTCAAGATATCGATGATGCACAGCGATTTACAGATGTAGCACATCGATTGGAAGACACCCGGACGAATTTAGCTGCTACGACTTCGGATCGAGTAGAGATTCTTGCCGAGATCTCGCATGTGAACAAAACGTATGGTGGCAAACCAGTCGTACAGGATGTTTCTTTCACACTAGAAAAGGGAGAGGTGTTAGGCCTTGTCGGTCCCAATGGAGCCGGTAAAACAACAACTATCAGAATGCTCATGGATATTGTAAAACCCGACTCGGGAGAGATATCCATTTTCGGTTGCCCGATTAATGAACAGGCAAAGAATAGAATCGGATATCTGCCTGAAGAACGCGGCCTTTACCGCAAGATGAAAGTCTACGATAATCTCATCTATCTTGCCAGTCTGAAAAACGTCCCTTCCAGCGTTGCCAGTAAGAGAGCCGAAAAACTTCTAAATGATGTTGACATGTCCCCGCATAAAGGTAAAAAAATTAGCGAACTCAGCCGCGGGATGGGGCAGATAATTCAGTTCTTAGTGACGATTGCACATGATCCGTCCCTCATTGTCCTCGATGAACCGTTTGCCGGCTTGGATCCGGTGAATCGCATGTTGCTGAAGAATATTATCTTAGAGCTTAAAACACAGGGTAAAACGGTGATACTCAGTACTCACATGATGAATGAGGTCGAAGAAATGTGCGACCGCATCTTGATGATTAATCGCGGCCAGGTTGTCTTATATGGAAACCTTTCGGATATAAAGTGGCGTTTTCGCAATAATTCCGTATTTATTCAGTGTGACGGTGATGTAGGCGTAATCGAAGGTGTCAGTGGTAGAAAAGATCATGGGAAATACATTGAGCTGTTCCTCGACGGTCAGACGACATCGCAGCAGGTATTAAACCAGCTGATTGCAAAATCAATAAGGTTAGATCGCTTTGAGGTTTCTACGCCTTCTCTTAACGAAATATTCATCCAGGTAGTGAAACAGTGAACAAAACTTGGGTAATCGCCAGACACGAATTCGTGACAACTGTTAAGAAGGTGTCATATATTATTCTGACACTTAGCCTGCCCGTTTTAGTAATATTAGGAATGTTAGTGTACTATGGCATTACGCAGTGGGCTGGCGAAAAGCCGCCTACAGAGAAGCCTAGTATTGGCTATATAGATGATACCGGACTATTTGATGAGTATACGAATACCGATAACGTTAATTTCGTACCATATGTTGCGGATGACGAAGCTAAACAAGAATTGCTTAATGGCAATATCAGCGAATATTTCATCATTCCTGCCGACTACCTGGATACAGGCACTGTCTATAGATATACGACTAAACGGGAAATTGAGCCTCCTGCTTCATTGAATTCAATCGAGGATTTCCTCATCACCAATCTTATTAGTACTAATGTCAGCAATGATATTCTGACAAGAGTGAATAATCCGCTCTACGCACAGTCATTCAGATTGAATCAAGATACGGGAGAGGTGGTACCGCCTGAGGATGAGATATCGGCGTTTGTTATGCCCTATGTCTTCGGGTTGCTCTTTTTGATGTCCCTGTTCTTCGCATCGGGTTATCTCCTGCAGGGTGTATCCGAAGAAAAAGAGAACCGGCTCATCGAGATATTGCTGTCATCGGTTTCTGCTAAGCAACTGCTCACAGGAAAAGTCCTGGGACTCGGAGCTGCAGGGCTCCTGCAGATATCGGTCTGGCTGATAACAATTGTAGCCTTTGTTGTAATTGCATCAACAAATATTGCGGTCTTAGCAGGACTGAAAATTTCCGCCAGTCTCATTATACTGAGCATCGTGTATTTCATATTAGGTTACATATTATATGGTGTATTATTTGCAGCCATAGGCTCACTCGGATCTACAGCAAGGGAGAGCAACCAGTGGACCGTCATAGTGGTTCTGCCTGCTATACTGCCGTTGGAGCTGATGGCATTGTTTGTAACGAATCCTGATCATGTTATTTACACTATTTTTACCCTTTTCCCTCTCACTGCACCGATAGCTGTGATCATGAAATTAAGTATCGGTACGCTTCCGATTTGGCAGTTAGCTCTTAGCATCATCATTATGATTGTTTCCATCATCGTAACAATTTGGCTGGCTTCACGTGTATTCCGTACGTTCCTCTTGATGTATGGCAAACGACCGAGTGTAGCCGAAATTTGGAGATATCTCCGAGAATCGTAGCTCGATAATTTATATGCACCCTCCCGATTTTTACTACTGCTGCCGTTTTGCTTTTACGTTTCCGCACATCGACTGGGCTTTCGTATAGTGGTACAATTGAAAATATAGGTTAATAAACAAATGTATGATGTCATTGTTATAGGAGCGGGACATGCCGGCTGCGAGGCGGCGCTTGCCTCGGCTCGGATGGGTTCCGAGACGCTGCTGCTGACCCTCAATCTTGATAATGTAGCCCTGATGCCATGCAATCCGTCCATCGGCGGCCCTGCTAAAGGTCACCTTGTGCGTGAAATAGATGCATTAGGCGGCGAAATGGCTCGCAATATCGATCGCACTTTCATACAGGTAAGGATGCTTAATACCGGTAAAGGTCCTGCAGTCCAAGCGCTTCGAGCACAGGCAGATAAAAAATTGTACGGCCTCTCCATGAAATATACCCTAGAGCGGCAAGAAAATCTTGATATAAAACAAGCGCTTGTAGATAAACTCTGTTTTAACAACAATATATTTT
>CAZWOG010000112.1:0-3635 GCA_964635685.1 uncultured Dehalococcoidales bacterium
TTCGAAATATGGGGCAATTATTGTCCAACCCCCTTGATCCCCCAATCTTGGGGGATTTGAAAAAATCTGGGGGACACCCCCAGTTCCCCCGTCAGGAGAATTTCTCCTGAACCTCTTTTAAAATCCCTCTCCCTTGATAGGGGAGGCTAGGTGAGAGTGTGAGTGGGAGGCATCCTGCACCTCTGATTGTGTGCTATAATCTCAATCGTATGTCTGATACAAGTCGAATTGTAAAAAGAGTAGAGCCGGTCACTGAGAAAAAGGTCTTTTACGGCTGGTATGTAGTCGCCGGCGCCTGGATATCTACTTTTGTCTGCTCGGATGCATTAGGTTCCTTCAATATATTCGGCCCGGAGCTGGCCAAGCCCGTATCGCAGGGCGGCCTTGGGCAGTCGATGGGGGTGCTGTCCATCGGCTACTCGCTCGATATGATCGTGATGGCGGCCTTCTCGCTGGTGGCGGGCATGCTGGTGGACCGGTTCGGGCTGAGGCGGCTCATGGTCATCGGCGCTCTCATCGCCGGAGCAGGTTTCATCCTGTTGAGTCAGATAAATCAGCTCTGGCAGTTCTACATACTTTATGGCATCGTCGCGCCGGCCGGCGTGGCCTTCGGCCATGTCGTGCCATCCGTGTCCACGGTGCGGCGCTGGTTCATGCGGCGGGCAGCCCTGGCTGTGAGCCTGGCCATGACAGGTTCCGGGCTCGGAGTTGTGATCCTCGTGCCGCTGTTCTACAAGATAATTGAGAGGGGAGGGTGGAGCGCCGCCTACATTGTGGTGGGGACAACTATAGCTGCTGGCATGATAATCGGCAGCATGCTCATGCGCAAAGACCCTGAGTCCCACGGCATGCACCCTGACGGGCTGGAGCCGACCGCATCTGAGATAGCGGCAAGGCCGGATTTCGCTGCCCGCAAACAGGTATGGTCCGTCAGAGAGGCATTCAGGACGCGCACCTGGTGGCTGTTCATGTTCGCGCAGTTCTATTACCTGGCGGTGCTGGGATTCATCGGACATATCAAATACTGGGGCACGGAAGATCTGAATCTTTTCAACGGTTTTTCGGTGGCTATGGTCAGCGTGCTTGTAGGTGCGGCGGCGGCCAGCCGCCTGATAGCCGGCATACTCTCGGACTGGTCGATGAAGAGGTATAGGGTCTCCCGCAAGCCGGTGCTGTATGTCTGTACGCTACTGGTGGCGTTCGGCTGCTTTGTTGCGATGCAGGTTAACGAAGGGAGTCAGGCCGGGATGATTGCTGTAGCGATTCTTGTCGGCCTGGGATATGGCATCGGCATGGCCATGTTCCCCACGTATCTCGGCGACCTGTTCGGCGTGGTCAGCGTGCCCAAGCTTTACGGCATCATGTATCTGATGAGCGCCGGCGTCTTTGGCGCCATCGGTCCTTCGCTCTTCGGCTTTATCCATGATGCCATGGATTCGTATAGCGTGGCGTTCTTGATCACGGCCATAATGTGCATCATCTCGGCTGTATTCCTGTTCTTTGTGAAGCCGCCGCGCAAGGTCTCTATCGAGCCTTCAACTTCTTGATTCGCTCCACTACAAGCGGGAAACACTCCGCTGCCGGGGCCCTCAGTACTATCTGGCAGATGTTGGTAAATGGCGTCTCGTAAGGATTGACCTCGATCAATGTGGCGCCGCGATACTTCGCCGTCGATGGGAAACCTGCGGCAGGGTATACCGTTCCGGATGTGCCGATGAGTATCATGCAGTCGCACTTCTCGGTTTCCTCCTGGCAGCGGTCGAGCACCCTGGGCGGTATCGGCTCGCCGAACATCACGCCGTCGGTCTTGACCAGGCCGCCGCAGGGGCAGTGGTGCGGGAGCACGTCCTTGCTGATCTCGTCCATCTCGTAACGCTGGTGGCATGCGATGCAGCGCAGCTTGAACATGTTGCCGTGTATCTCCGATAGCTCTTTGCTCCCGGCGCGCACGTGCAGGTTGTCGACATTCTGCGATATGATATGCTTCAGCACGCCAAGTTGCTCCAGCTTGGTCAGGGCGTAGTGCGCCGCGTTCGGCTTGGCGGCCTCGATGGTCTCGACAAGTTCCTTGACATAACCTTCCTGCTTGGCATACGATTCCCACCATACCTTGGGGTCGTCAAGGAAGCGCTCGAAGCTGAGGCCGTCGGGCTCGCCGTACTTGGTCCAGAGCCCACCCGGCCCTCGGAAGGGCGGTATGCCGCTCTCCACGCTCATGCCCGCGCCGACGAGGGCGATGACGTAGTTCGATTTCAATATCGTTTGCGCTGCTTTATCTATCATTTTTGTCAAATCCGACATGGTTAACCTCGCTCGATTATAGTTAGTAGGGTAGGCTGTGCCCACCGCAAAGCTACTTAAGAAGTTGGGGGACACCCCCAATTCCCCCGGTCCTTCCAGTACTGGAAGGACACCTCTTACAATTCGTCATTGCCCGACTTGATCGGGCAATCCAGAAAGGGCGCATCTCGATACGTCCCTACAGTGGGACAACCGTCCCATCGCTTATTTTGAACCGCGCCGCGTTACTCAAGAACTGCGGCTCGAAGTAGTCGATATCCGTTGTAGTAATAACGACCTGGTTGTAGGAGGATAATGACTCCATCAACATGTGCCGTCTTGTAGAATCTAGTTCCGAGAGCACG
Organism: uncultured Dehalococcoidales bacterium; assembly: GCA_964635685.1. GTDB lineage: Bacteria > Chloroflexota > Dehalococcoidia > E44-bin15 > E44-bin15 > JAYEHL01. The sequence continues at coordinate 2,646 of CAZWOG010000112.1, forward strand.
TCGTCCAACAGTATGACGGGCTCGTCGTTCAGCTTGGAGCTCAGGTAACCCCCCTCGGCCAGCTTCAGCGAGAGGGCGGCGGTGCGCTGCTGCCCCCTGGAGCCGTATATGTTCACATCGTTACCGTTTATCAGAAACGACATGTCGTCGCGGTGCGGGCCGACAACGCTCATGCGCTGCGCTATTTCTCTTTTCCGTACTTCCTGCAGCCGCTTGCGGAAGCTATTCACATCTACGCTGGGGAGGTAGTTTATCTGTAGATTCTCCCCTGAGCTGATTTGGCTGTGTATGGGTGAGGCCAGCTTGTTCAGCTCAGCAATCAGCTGTTGACGCTGTTCGATGATAGCTGAGCCGTGCCTTACCGTTTCGCTGTCCCAGAACTCAAGCTGGCCTTCATCGGCACGGCGCTCAGCGATAAGTTTGAGCAGGTGATTGCGATGGAGCAGCACTTTGCTGTAACGCTGCAGGGCATACAGGTATTTTGAATCTACCTGGGAGTTGGCCATATCAAGATAGCGCCTGCGCCGTGAAGGAGTGCCATATATAAGCTCGATGTCGTGCGAGGTGAAGAGCACCGCAGCCATCTGTCCCACAATATCGATGGAACGGCGCGGGACGCCGTTTATTCTTATCTTCTTCTGTATCTGGGGCTCGTTATTTACCTGAGTAACGGCAAAGGTTATCTCGACCTTGATGTCGCCGGATTTCGTCTGTATCTGTGCTGTGACACGCGTCGCGGTAAGCTCGTCGTGGAGGCTGGCCCAGTTAACCAGCTCGCGGTCCGTTGCGGCGCGATGCGATTTGGCTGTGGCCAGCATGTACATGGCCTCAAGGAGGTTGGTCTTGCCCTGAGCGTTATCGCCCTGAAACACTATCAGGTTGGCCTGGAGGTCCAGCTCCAGGCGCTGGTAGTTGCGGAAATTTGTCAGTCCGATATGGGAGATATGGATGGTACACCTCCGTCGGGCACAGATTTGGCTGCTATTAACT
>CAZWOG010000113.1:0-3624 GCA_964635685.1 uncultured Dehalococcoidales bacterium
AAGAGGTAGATGTTCGTATCAATCCTGATGACCTCAGGATCGATATTTACTGTGCCGGCGGCCATGGCGGTCAGAACGTGAACAAGGTGGCTACCGCTATCAGGATAACGCATCTGCCCACTGGCATCGTTACGGTATGCCAGGATGAACGTTCCCAGCTACGCAATAAAAACAAGGCAATGGCAGTTTTGCGCGCCCGTCTTCTGGATCAGGAGATAAGGAAACAGGAGGAGGAAATATCCGCTGATCGCCGCTCGCAGGTAGGGACGGGCGAGAGGTCAGAGAAGATACGGACGTATAATTTCCCGCAGGGGAGGGTATCCGATCATCGCATCGGGCTGACATTACATAATCTTGAGGCCATACTCGATGGGGACCTTGATCCGGTCATTGATGCGCTTGCCGCCGATGAGCAGGCGCGGGTGCTGGAGACGCAATGAAGGTAAAGGAAGCCCTGCATAATACTACTAAAACGCTTGCCAACAATGCATCTGATGAAGCGTTGCTTGAAGCAGAGCTATTGTTGATGCACGCCATGGATTTGGGGCGTACCGGCCTCTACCTCAGGCTTGAGGATGATCTGCCGTCCCAATGCGGCGGCGCGCTGTCCGAGCTGGTAGACCGCCGTCTCAGGCGGGAACCGGTGGCCTATATATTAAAGAATCGGGAATTTTTCGGTTTATATTTCTACGTCGGTCCCGGGGTGCTTATCCCCAGGCCTGAAACCGAGCTGCTGGTCGAGGAAGTCGCAGGTTTAGTAAAGCTTAAGTTCCCGTCCGGCGATCCCATTATCGCCGACGTAGGCACCGGCAGCGGGGCCATTGCAGTATCGCTGGCAAACCTGTTTCCCAAGGCAAAGGTATACGCTACGGATATATCGGCGCAGGCGCTGGATATTGCAGCCCTCAATTGTATCAGGCATGGCGTCCGGGTCGACTTATTGCAGGGTGATCTTCTCGTGCCTCTGCCGCAGCCTGTCGATATGATTGTGGCTAACCTGCCGTATGTGGCTGACGGTGATATGGCCCAACTGAGCTATGAGATCAGGGAGTACGAACCCGCCGTTGCGCTGGCCGGCGGGAAGGATGGGCTGGATATCGTTCGCAGGTTGATCGTCGATGCGCCGGATAAGCTTCGAAATGGCGGAGTGGTTCTCCTTGAGATCGCTCCATCTCAAGCTGAGGTTCTGGAATCGTGGGCTACAGGGCTCGATTCATGGTCTAGTGTAGATGTGATTAGGGATTACGGTGGAGTCGCCAGGGTTTTGAGATTAGTATTGACAAAGCGTCAATGATAAGTATAAGCTGAGCTATTATTTTTAATTAGGAAGTGCGATATGACGAAAAAATTGGACGCGGCAAAAGAGCAGGTTCTCCGTAAGGCTAAGGAGAACAAGGTAAAGTTCATACGGCTCTGGTTCACCGATATCCTGGGTTTCTTGAAGAGTGTGGCCATAACGGTCGAAGAACTGGAGCGGGCTCTGGAGGATGGGATGGGTTTTGATGGCTCATCTATCGAGGGGTTTGCCCGTATCGACGAAAGCGATATGGTAGCTATGCCGGACCCTTCTACGTTCTGCATGATCCCGTGGCGGCCGAAGGAGTTTGCTGTAGCCAGGATGTTTTGCGATATCCAGAAGCCGGGGGGCGAAGCGTTTGTGGGCGATCCTAGGTTTGTGCTGAAGAGAAACCTTAAGAGGGCAACGGACCTCGGTTATATATACTACGTTGGGCCGGAGCTGGAGTATTTTTATTTTAAGAAATCGGATTGCACTGAGCTGTTAGATCAGGAAGGTTATTTCGACACGGATCCATCGGATGCCAGCTCTGATATGCGGCGTGATACCATAATGGCGCTTCAGGCCATGGGTATTCAGGTAGAGTACTCGCATCACGAAGTCGCTCCGTCTCAGTATGAGATCGATCTCAGGTATGATGAAGCGCTGAAGATGGCGGACAATGTCATGACATACCGCCTCGTGGTCAAACAGATAGCGCAGCAGTTCGGCTATTACGCCACTTTCATGCCAAAGCCCATAGCCACTGTTAACGGCAGCGGCATGCATGTGCACCAGTCGTTGTTTAAAGGCAAGCGCAATGCCTTCTTTGACCCGAAGGATCAGTACCACCTGTCGACGGTAGCGAAACATTTTATGGCTGGCTTGTTGAAGCATTCCGTCGAAATTACGCTGGTGACCAGCCAGTGGGTTAATTCCTACAAAAGGCTTGTTCCGGGGTATGAGGCGCCGGTATATGTATCATGGGCGCGGCGGAACCGCTCCGATCTGGTTCGTATACCGGAGTATAAGCCCGGGAAGGAATATGCGACCAGGCTGGAATACCGCTCCCCCGATCCCGCTTGCAATCCGTATCTTACATTCAGCGTAATGCTGGCTGCGGGGCTTGAGGGCATCGAGAAGAAATATAAGTTGCCGGCTCCCATAGAGCAAAACGTCTTTGAGATGGGAGAAGAGGAAAGGAAACGAAGAGGTATCGGGACTTTGCCGGGCAGTCTGTCCGAGGCTATTTATCATGCGGAGAGAAGCGAACTGTTAAGGAAGACGCTAGGAGACCACGTGTTTGATACTTTCATTCGAAACAAGAAAATCGAGTGGAACCTGTATCGTACTCAGGTAACCGATTACGAAATTAAACGATATTTGCCCATACTCTAATTAGCTTTGGCATATTAGGTGTTGACAGGTAAAATTTTGTGTGATACCATATGTGTCCAGTGATACATCTAATGGGGGCCAATTGAATACGTGAGCTAGTTTAGGCCTGATGTAGTCTATTAGAGACGGCTCACATCAAGCCGTCTCTTTTTGTGAAACGTACCTTAAAAACTGAATATAGTCGCGAATAGAATTGAGGTATACCCACCTGTTAGTGTAGGTCAAGTTATTAAGGGCGCATGGTGAATGCCTTGGCGTCAAGGGCCGATGAAGGGCGCGGAATGACTGCGATAAGCCTCGGTTGGCTGTCTATCAAGCTTAGCCGTGGATTCCCGAATGGGGCAACCCATCCTTCCGAAAGAAGGATACTCCCAGCTGAACACATAGGCTGGGAAGAGGTAACCAGGGGAACTGAAACATCTAAGTACCCTGAGGAAAGGAAATTATTCCCTTAGTAGTGGCGAACGAAAGGGGAAAAGCCTAAACCATAGCTACTTAACGGCCTCGGAGCCTATGTAGTTGCGGTGTCGTAAGACATGGATGCCCTGACCGAGTAGGGGCAAGGAGTTACAAACCGAACTCTAGCTGAAGGTGTCTGGAAAGTCCCATCGTAGAGGGTGATAATCCCGTAAGCGAAAGGGGGAGGCTTCTTCCATGTTCTTGAGTACCACGGGACACGGGGAATCCTGTGGGAATCTGGGGTGACCACATCCCAAGGCTAAATACCCTTGACGACCGATAGTGTACTAGTACCGCGAGGGAAAGGTGAAAAGAACCCCGGGAGGGGAGTGAAATAGAACCTGAAACCGTATGCTTACAAGCGGTGGGAGGACCATGTGCAATTCACTTCGGTGGATTGCACGGTCTGACCGCATGCCTATTGAAGAATGAGCCGGCGAGTTATGGTACATGGCGTAGGTTAAGGAGTGATATCCGGAGCCGTAGCGAAA
>CAZWOG010000114.1:0-3613 GCA_964635685.1 uncultured Dehalococcoidales bacterium
ATCGAACGAGGGACGGCTCAGGTTTGTGTTGGAGGTCATGGAGAACATCAAGAAAAAGGCAGGGAAGGACTTCCCCGTTATACTGAGGATCTCAGGCGACGAGCATACACCCGGCGGCAGGGATATACTCAACACGCAGTACATCGCGCCGCAGCTGGTCAAGGTTGGCGTGGACGCCTTCCACGTATCCGGCGGCATACAGCCGGAGCAGTTCTATCGCATCATACCGCCCACCGGCATGCCCTTCGGCCTTAACGTAGCCTCGGCTGCGGCGGTAAAACAGGTGGTGAACGTCCCAGTTATGACGGTGGCCCGCATCAACGATCCCAGGTTCGCTGATGACATCCTGACGAGAGGGCTCGCCGACATGGTGGTCATGGGCCGTGCGCTCCTCGCCGACCCCGAGCTGCCCAATAAGGCCAGGGAGGGACGGTTCGAGGATATCGCACCGTGCACCAGCTGTTCTATCGGATGTGTCCAGCAGATCATGAAATTGCAGTCCATGACCTGCGTCATCAACCCCACCGTGGGCAGAGAGGTAGAGATGGCAATCGTCCCCGCAGCCAAGCCCAAGAAGGTGCTTGTTGCCGGCGGCGGACCGGGCGGTCTGGAGGCAGCGCGCGTCGCCGCCCTGCGCGGCCACAAAGTAACGCTGTACGAGAAGCAGGCCAAGCTGGGCGGACAGCTGAACATTGCCTGTGTGGCCCCGATGCGGCAGGAGCTGGCCATGTGGATAACGTACCTTTCCACCCAGGTGAAGAAGCTAGGGGTGAAGGTCGAGCTGCAGAAAGAGGTGACAACCGAGCTCATCGCCGCGGAGAAGCCGGATGCGGTAGTGGTGGCTACGGGCGCCGAATGCGCCACCCCTCCCATCCCGGGTATAGATAGCCCTAAGGTAATCTCCTCGCACGCCGTGCTGGCGGGCGTATCGCGACCCCGGGGGAAAGTTCTCATCATCGGCGGCGGCCTGGTGGGGTGCGAGGTAGCAGACCTGTTAGCTGACCTGGGGGACGGGGATCCGGGGTCGGGGACGGCCGTAACCATTATCGAGATGCTGCCCGATATCGCTATGGATGAGGTGGAGATGAGCAGGATGCTGCTGATACCGCGCCTCAGGGAAAAGGGCGTGAAGTGGATCACCTCGGCAACGGTCAAGCAAATCCTCGAGGACGGTGTAATTATCACCCGCAACGGCAAAGAGGAGACACTGAAAGGCATGGAACAGATCATCATCGCCTGCGGCAGCAAGTCCGTGGACACGCTGAGCAAGGCCATCGATGGCAAAGTGCCGGAGGTTTATGTTATCGGGGATGCCAAGCAGCCGCGCCTGGCGCTGGAGGCTATCGCAGAAGGAGCAGAGGTCGGACGAAAGATTTAAGCGACTATCGAAGCCGGCTTTCGCACATAAGGATTAGTATATGGCTAAAAAGTACAACCTCAGCGGACACACTCGCGTCAGAGTAAGAACCACCATAGACGCTGAGATAGTGGGATCGGATTCATTTAGCATCGACACTGAAACGGGGCCGTTGTCCCCTGTAAGAATACGTAAAAAAGGAGACACCCTTACCGTCAGCCGCCCATGGTGCTGGTTCATGTTCGGCTTCTTCTTCCATCTGAGCCGGGCTCATGTCAGAATCGGCATGCCGGAGCTTCTAGAACTAGAGGTTTCCGATAACAGCAGTGCCGGCGTTGCGGGCTTTAGCTCATCCAGTGAGTTCAAGCTCTTGCTATCAGAAGCAAGCAGCTTCGCCTGTGACTTAACAACCGGCGATGCCCGGCTGGACATTTCCGGCAGCAGCCAAGCCGAATTTACCGGCTCGAGCAGCAACCTTTTTCTCAAAGTGAAAGACTCCAGCAGTTTTGCTGCCAATATTAATGTCGATGGCAACGCCGAGATAGAAGTATCCGCCAACAGCGCTATTGCACTCGCCGGTTCGGCCGGCAGCATCCTGGCAGACATCAGCAACGTCAGCAATGCCGACATGGGCGGCTTTTCGGCACACGATATCAACATTAAACTGAACAGATTAAGCAACGTCACGATTAAACTCGACGGCAAGCTGGATGCAGAAGTCGGCGGCGCCTCCGACCTGAGATGGTCCGGCAATCCTGTCATGGGAACCATAAATGTTACCAGCGGCTCAGTCTTCCAGCAGGAATAAACTCTTTCAACTCACACCCCGCAGATCTTATCTCGAATAAGCTATAATAGACTCCGAACGCGCCAAATAACCGTTGCCGATCGTGCTATATGAGTTTTATCTCCATATTCTTAATAGCCCTGGCCCTCAGCATGGACGCCTTCTCGGTGGCCATGGCCCTCGGCGCCGCCGGGAGGAAAGTCCCTTCTATTGCAGTAATTCGACTTGCTACAGCCTTCGGCATATTCCAGTTCGTCATGCCCATACTCGGCTGGCTGCTCGGGAAAACAGTAGTATCGTATATCTCAGACTACGACCACTGGATCGCCTTCGCCCTCCTTGTCATAGTAGGACTGCGCATGATCAAAGAATACTTCGACAAAGACAAGAAGGAGCGCACCAAGGACCCGACAAAAGGCTGGTCGCTTTTAATGCTGTCTATCGCCACCAGCATCGATGCGCTGGCCGTAGGCGTCAGCTTTGCATTCTTCGATGTCAATATTTACTACGCCAGCGCCATCATCGGTATCGTATGCTTTATCATAACAGCACTTGGTATGATCTTCGGCAAGAAGCTCAGCATGCTGCTCGGCAAAAAAGCGGTGCTCCTAGGTGGCATCGTCCTCATCGCTATCGGCATCAAGATAGTGATCGAGCACATGATATAGAGATGCACGATTCCTCTCGACGAGTGCCCTTCACTTCGATGAAAAAGAGGTGTCCTTCCGCGGAATCCTTCCCGTTCAGGGAAGGACCAAAGTATGGGGGACCACCAGGGGGTTTGGAAATCAGCACCCACCCCATCCTCTTGCACCTCTGGCCTCATTCCGCTATCCTTTCCCTAGATTAAGTAAACGAGGCGACAATGATTATATCTTTCAGAGGTATTACACCCAAGATTCATCCTACCGCTTATATCAGCAAGACCGCGTATATCATCGGCGATGTAGAGATAGGCGAGGGCGCCGGCATATGGCCGGGGACAGTCGTAAGGGCCGACCATGCCAAGATAACCATCGGAAAGTTCACACAGATAGAGGACAATTCCACAGTGCACACCGATGTGCCCATGACAATCGGCGACAAAGTGCTCATCGGGCACAATGTTGTCGTTCACTGCGCCAAGATCGGGGACAACGTGCTAGTTGGCAATCACGCCACGTTACTAGACTACTCCGAGATCGGTGAGGGCAGCGTAATCGGCGCCAACGCTATGGTGAATATGGGGATGAATGTGCCCAGCCATTCCTTCGCCTACGGCGTGCCGGTCAAGATCACCGGAAAAGTTCCCGCAGAAAGAGACGAGATAATCCGCCTTGCGCTGCTCAAGAACATAATAATGGCCAAGGAGTTCAAAGAAGAGGGGATTTAAAAAAAGAGGCGCAGGAGAAATTCTCCTGCCGGGGGAACTGGTGGTGTCCCCTAATCTAACAAAAAGTCCCCCAAAGTATGGGGGACTGACAGGGGGT
>CAZWOG010000115.1:0-3538 GCA_964635685.1 uncultured Dehalococcoidales bacterium
CGCTTGTTGCAAGAGAAGGATCATCGGGCCAGAGCAGGGAAGAAGCAGAACCGACATCTGGATTGCCCAGTTCGAGGGAGGTGTCGCTGCGAAGGACTAAATTTGCCCCGGCCTTAGGCCCTACGCGCACCGTCAGCCCTCTGAGAATGTCATCAACCGATTCTGGGCAGTCGAACTCACGTATCTTCCTGCCTTTACGCCGGAGGTCATCTATATACCGTGGTAGTTTATTTATATAAGGATCGAATAGGGACATAAACGGCTTCCATTCCGATATTATTATAATGTTAGCTGAGGGTGTATTCTGGTCTGCCTTCGCTTATCTTGATGAAGGCAGACCAGAATGGATTTCTATTTGTTATGGCTCTGTGGTCAGGCCTTTTTGGCTACCTCTTCGCGCTGTTGCACCCTCTCCGCAGCGATAAGCGCGGCCCCCAGCGCTCCTGCGATCTGCGGGTCCTCAGGCAGATGCACTACTTTTACGCCCAGCTTGTTCTCTAACGCTTTGGCCAGGCCTTCGTTCTTGGCACAGCCTCCGGTTAAAGCTACGTCTTCAACTAGGCCCACTTTCCTGACCATGGAGCTCAACCTGGAAGCTATTGAGAGATGCAAGCCGGCGGATATATCGGCGAGCTCACGTCCTTCGTTCACCAGCGTCACGACCTCTGATTCGGCGAATACGCTGCACTGGCTGGAGATAGTAGCGGGGTTCTTGCCTTCAAGGGCCAGTTTCGATAGACCCTCCAAATCGCAATCCAGCGCCCGCGCCATCGCTTCAAAAAAGCGGCCTGTGCCTGCGGCGCACCTATCGTTCATCACGAACTCAAGGACCTTGCCCTTGCCGTCTATGGACATTACCTTGCAGTCCTGTCCTCCGATGTCAACGACCGTCCTCACGGACGGGCACAGCCAGTTCGCACCGCGGGAGTGGCAGGTGATCTCTGAAACGTTTTCATTGGCGAATGGTACCCTTAGGCGGCCGTATCCTGTGCCTACTATGTAATCAAGCTCCTCCATCGAGACAAGGCCGAGATAGCCCATGGCTTCTTCCATAGCCGCTTTAGCTGTCAGTTCAGGCTTGGTGGTAGATGAGACAATGCTATAAGACGAAATTCGGCCATCTGTCAATATGACAGCCTTGCCCGTGGTAGAGCCTATGTCGCAACCGCCAACAATCATAAATTTCCTTTCGATTGCTAAATATTCAATTATCTAAGGTATATTCTTATAATAACCTATTTATTCTGTCCCAGTCCAGAAGCCTGGAAGAACTTGGAAATTCTGTCCTTGACCACATCAATTGCTGTATATCTCTTGTCGAACAGGTCCAGCCCGATGGACAGGAAAGGCACGCCGATCTCGCGGCATTTCTCTCTCATCATGCCGATGCTGGCGTTTCCGTCCTTATGGCCCATGTGTCCCGGCCAGATAACGCAATCGATCTTGTAATCTTTAACTATACGCTCTATATCTGCGAGGAAGTTGTCGGCAACGCCGCGCGCCTGTCTGATCATGGGCACCTGGGTCAGGGACCTCTTCGCCAGGTCGCGGAACATCGTGTATTCGTTCTTGGTATCTATCGGCTCGTAAGGGGTATAGCCGAACATGTTCATTACAATATTCACGCCCCATTCCTGCTCCAGCCATGGGCTTATGTCGAACTGCCATAATATGGGCAGGATATCGAACCACAGCACTCTGATTCTCTCTCCGGCGGCCATGCCCTGTTTGGCCTTCACGCGCTTCTCCGCGTTGGCCACGACCTTCTTAAACCAGTCTACAGCCTCGATTTTGCCCGGGTAATAGTAACAGGCAAGAGCGAAGCATTGCGGAGGGCCGATGGTCCAGTCGTGCGGGCATGGCACCGCCTTCCTCAGCTCGTTATAGTCTGCCCATAACTGATATATCTGGTTTGATATCTTGCAGACCTCGCGCAGGCGGTCTATATCCAGCTTCTTGCCGGTGCACTGCGTTACGAAATCGACCATCCGTTTGGTCTCTTCGGCATAGTATTTGTAGGTTCGTTCGTCCTCCCAGTATGGCGAGTCCGCGCCGAATACCGGCACATCATGCCATGCTTTGCTCTTTGCAATTGCTTGGTGGATTATTACAGTGCCGTCGCAGGGATGGAGCAATGCGATGAGCCCTGCCGGCTTGGGGGTGAGGTCTTTCGCTACGTAGAACATCGCCAGCCTGAGCACTGTGCAGAACTCGGTGGCCAAGCCCATCTTCTCCGTTTCGTCCGTATCTGAAGCCAGGAAGGGTGATGAGACACCGAGGAATGGCGTCTGGAGGAAGATCCACCAGGGCACATCCATGGCAGTGAATATCTCAGGGCAGTTGGCGAAATAGGCTGCCATGAAAGGTATATCGTTCTCGGCGCAATTCATGATCTCGTCGTATTTGTCCATGACCGTCTTGAGAACAAAACGATTGATGTCCGCTTCTTCCGAGGGATCCATCCCGAGCATATCTACCAGGCCCTGGAGCAGGGCCTTGTCTCCCTTTAGCCGTTCCAGCTGTTTGTCCAGTCTTGCTTTTTCAACTTTGCTCATATCTTACCTCCCCATGCTTTCTATGAACGCCTGTACGCGAGTCCTCACCTGGCCGGCGCCGGCCATGAGGTATTCCCTGTCCAGTTTCAGTAGAGGGATGTCTGCTTCTTTTAAATCGTCGCTCAGCATATAGAGCTCGCCGGCCCACAGATCGCAGAATACGAGCCGTTCGCCGATCACGCCGTCGACCTTGAATTCTTTGACCAGATCTTTTACGAGCTGAGCACGCCGCGTCTGGTCCCCGAACATGCGCGGGCATGACGGACGGTCGGCTATGTAATATTTGGCGAGTGCGGCGAAGGGGTCTTTCATCTTTTCATCGACCTCCGCCCGGAAGTTCTTGGTGCCGAAGCAAAGCACATCTGTTACTACCAGCCCTCCGGTGTTTTCGATTATCTTGATATACTCCGGGTCATCGAGTATGCCGCCTATTATCAGCAGTCGGGCTCTAGCTTTTCCTACGCCCTCGCTCTTGCTGAGGTCATCGATGAGTTCCTTCAGCATCTGGTTGTGCTGTTTCAAAGGCATGGCGGATCCGGCAACCATAACTGCCAGCGTATCAGCTCCGGTGATGGGAGGATTGTCCTTCTTTCTGAGTTCATAGAGTTTGCGCTGCAGGCGCCGGGTCTCGTTGTGTAATTTTATCGCCTCCCGCAGCTTGTCGTCGGTGATCTTTACATTGAACTTGTCCTCGATTGCTTTCTTAACTATCTTCAGCTCGTCATAGTACCATTGGATTGACGGATCTGAGATCTTCTTGGGGAGGCTCATCATCTGTACCAGGGGGGTTTTAATCTTGCGTCTCCAGTTGTCATAGATGCGGCGCACGTGGTCGCAGTTGTTGAGGACAATGAGGCCGTCGAGGAAGTCGTAGTCCCCGGCCAGTCCCATATTCAGAGCGCTGCGGCAGAAACTGCAGTTGATGTTACTGAGATATGCATCTGAGAGATCTGTGCCTGTGCTGCCTATAGCCCTGATGCGGA
>CAZWOG010000116.1:0-3536 GCA_964635685.1 uncultured Dehalococcoidales bacterium
CTGCCTGGAGAACTGGTGCCGCATCGGTAAACACGAGATGAAATGGTCCATGGAGGCACTTAACATAAAAAATAACGACGTCGAATCGTACGTCAAGGCCAATCAGTTCCTGCCCTCGTTTGCCCAGGGGGTATTCGACTACGACTGGGACCTCAAGAATAAAAATCACGCCATACTGACGGTGAGGCACTGCCCGGCGTTCGCTGCACTGAAAACCCGCGACCCCGAGAAGCTCGACTGGACCTGCAGGGTTTTCGAGGACGCCGGCATGAAAGCCTACACAGAAGCCGTCAATCCTAAAATCAAATGGAGGCCGCTCAAGGTGGGATTCACCGGCGAGCCCGATGAAATCGCCTGTCGATGGGAATTTTATACCGAGATATAAGGGCGTATTGCAGTGTGCCCTTAGTGGATTATCTGATCAAGTTAGACAATGACATTCCTGAACTCCCCCTAACCCCCTCTTTGTTAAAGAGGGGGAAGCGGCGAAGCCGCAGGAGGTGTTGAAAAGAGGTGCAGGAGAAATCTCTCCTGCCAGGGTTTTAGGGGTGTCCCCTAAATCTTACCGAGTCCCCCATACTTTGGGGGACTAACAGGGGGTTTGGATAACGATTCCCCCAATCTTGGGGGATAACAGATGGTTGATCTTTAATAGAAATAAATACTGAGGAGATGACACAATGGGCAAAACCCTTAAAGTCGGCGACAAGGCCTCACGTAGCAAGATATTTACCGAGAATGATGTTAAGCAATTTGCCGAGGTCTCGACCGATAAGAACCCTATACACCTGGATGAAAAGTATGCGCAAAATACAATCTTCAAACAGCGCATCGTGCACGGGATGCTGGTCGGCAGCCTGTTCTCGGGAATACTGGGATGCGACCTGCCCGGCGAGGGCACCATCTACCTGGGACAAACGCTGAGCTTCAAGGCGCCGGTCCCGCTTAACGAAAAGGTCACAGCTACGGTCGAGGTAGTTAATATACGTCAGGATAAGCCCATCGCCACGTTCAAGACAACCTGCGTGGACAGCAAGGGCAAAGTGGTTATCGAGGGCGAGGCAACCGTAAGGGTGCCTTAGTTATCGACCCTCTCAAAGAGGTGTCCTTCCGGTATCGGAAGGACCGAGGGAATTGGGGGTATACCAACACAAGGGCGATTCATGAATCGCCCCTACACACACGTTATAAAAGAGGTACAGGAGATTTCTCTCCTGACGGGGTGATAGGGGTGTCCCCTATTTTTAAACATCTCCCCCATGAGTGGGGGATAACAGGGGGTTGACCAGCAATCCCCGAATAAAATTAGAAATCCAGCAAATAAAAAAGGTGGGGACTGTTCATGTCCCCACCTGCAATTTCTCTTCGCTTGATCAATTACTACTACAACTTGATCTCCGGCCGTTTCTTTGGCCGCGCACCACGTTGCAATCTAACACTGCGGTCGTTCAGCCGTCGCCTCTTCGGATGTCCTCCCCTCTGCAACTGATAACTGGAATTGTACTCTTTGCGCTTCTTTGGCCGCGCACCCCTTTGCAAACTAATCCTATCTTTCAGCGTTAACCCGGCAATGAGCGCTATCAATGCCACTACGACTAAAAGACCCATGACTCCTGCGACGATCCATAACCACATATCAATCCTTTTATCAAACCGATGTATGCGATTTTTACCTCGGCGTATTCACAAATTCAAAAGTTCCGCAAGCCAAAACTGAAATTGGTAAAGTATAAGTTAATTGTTTGCTTATTGTCAAATGAGACTACTTCAACCCCCTGTTATCCCCCATTCATGGGGGAATCATCATCCGAACCCCCTGATAGTCCCCCATACGTTGGGGGACTTTGAAAATTGGGGGATACCCCCAAACCCCCAGCAGGAGAGAAATCTCCTGCACCTCTTCTAACGCCCCCTGCGGCTGCGCCGCTTCCCCCTCTTTATCAAAGAGGGGGTTAGGGGGAGTTCGCACTCCCCATCATTGCCTGACTTGATCAGATAATCCACTAAGGGCACACTGCAATACGCCCTTATATCTGGGGTCAACAATGTAGGGGCGAGTTTTGAACTCGCCCTTGCGGAACACCGTCAGGTAGTGTAGGGTGGGCTCAGCCCACCGTTTTTTCGCAGTCGGCAGGCAGAGCCCCCTGTAGGGACGATTCATGAATAGCCCCTACATTCTACTTATTACTTCCTAAATCTTACAAATTTCGTCCGTGAGCTCAATTTCTCCGCCAGACGAACGGTCCACAGCCGTTTCCTGGCGTAGAGCCAGATAATAGCCACAATCGTGATACCGCTCACGATAATCCATGTATTAATCAGGCTTATCTCAACATGGAACACCCAGTTGAACCAGAACACCACCAGCGGAACCAGTGCTATGGACAGCCCAAAGGAAAGCGCCACGCGTTCGACCCAATCGATCTTGCCCCTGTTGAAGAAGACGTAGCTCCAGGCAAAGCCGGGCACAAAAAGGACGAACATCGAACCGAAGATGATCCTCACTACATCAAAAGCGTCCATAGCCTAGTCACCCCCCTCATACCTGTAAATGATGGCCTCTTCATTATAGACCACCTGGAAGGATTCATTTTGAAATTTCTCAAATCCGAGATAGCAGTTGTCCGCATTCTTGGCGTAATAAATGTATATCGTGCTGTCGTAAACATCCAGGAAATCACGCGCCGATTGCGAATCGTTGGCCGCAAAGAAAGCAAACCATTCGTCCTTCGTATGTTCATCCCACTGGAAGAGCCCCGGCGCAATGACCCTGTGCTCGCTCCACCCCAGCACCCACGGCGCGTCGTGGCTCAGCGCTAACACGTAGGCGTCCTCCTCCACATCCTGGATCCATTCTATAGCCTCAAGCTGCCCCTCCGTTATCAGGGGCTTGGTATCCCTAACGCTGTCGATTGTCGGTATCGCAGCGGTAACGACCAGAAGAACTATAACCAGCGCCGTCACCGCTTTCGGCACCCGGCCCCTCTGCAATATGCCGTATTCGATACCCAGCGCGGCCAGCATGATAACAACAATATCCAGAGGTATTATGAAACGCTTGAAGAAGAATAGCTCAAAGACGACGATCACCAGGTTTATCACAAAGTAGAAGAACAGGCTGTTCCAGTTCCTCCTCAGTATCAGGTAAAAGAGCCCGATCAAGGCAAACGGTATATAGGCCAGCGCCACAGCCGTGTAGGTAGTGAAGCCGAAGAACGTTCCTCCGCCCAGTGCTTCTCCTGTCTGGATGTTGGTTGCGGCGGTGGATACAACCCCTGTCAGGGTGGACCAGTTCTCATCCCACCTGGCGATCCAGAAAGGCAGGATCATTAGAGCGGTGCCGAGACAGGCGTATATGATGCCCCTGCGCCGGTGTGTAAGAAAGTAAGGTATCAGAATCAGCGCGAAGAGCAGGAACTCCGGCCGGTGGAAGATGCCCAGCGCGGCGAACATCAGCGCCATGAGGCCGTGTTTCCTCTTCTCCAGTGCATAGATGGCGAAGAGCAGGAACATGAGCCCGAACGCGTTCTTGAAGT
>CAZWOG010000117.1:0-3499 GCA_964635685.1 uncultured Dehalococcoidales bacterium
CCAAGAACCCGCGTTCCACGGTGGGCACTGTTACCGAGGTTTACGACTATCTCAGGCTGCTCTTCGCCCGCATCGGACACCCGCACTGCCCCAAGTGCGGACAGGAGATATCCCAGCAGACGGTGCAGCAGATAGTCGATTCACTTGCAGAGCTTCCGCAAGGGGCAAGAATCGTAATCATGTCACCCATCATTAAAGACCGCAAGGGCGAACATCTAAGCGTATTCGATGATCTGAGGAAGGCGGGGTATGTCCGCGTGAGGGTCAATGGGAAAACCCGCGACCTCTCGGAAGATATTGATCTGGACCGGTACAAAAACCATACCATAGAGGCAGTGATCGACCGTCTTGTCATAGAGGGCCAGGAGCAGAAGAGGCGTCTTGCCGGCTCGGTGGAGACCGCGCTCAAGCTGGGAAAGGGCGTAGTTCTCGTGCAGGTCATAGACGGCGAGGAGCTTCTCTTCTCGGAGCAGTTCGCCTGCGCGCGCTGCGGCATCAGCATAGGCGAGATAGAGCCTCGGAGCTTCAGCTTCAACAGCCCACACGGCGCATGTTCGGAATGCACCGGCCTCGGCATTAAATTGGAGATCGATGTGGAGATGGTTGTACCGAACAAGAATTTGTCTATCGCCGAGGGCGCCATACTGGCGTGGACCAGGTCCGGCTCGCTGAGCCCGTGGTACATGAGCATGCTTGAATCCGTGGCGCGTAAATTCGGATTCTCGGTGAATACGGCGCTTAAGAACCTGACCCAGGATCAGCTCGATATCGTACTCTACGGCAGCGGCGGGCAGCAGCTCACCATGAGGCATGAGACCCAGCTCGGCAAAATGTTTGAATATGAGACACAGTTCGAGGGCGTGATCCGCAACCTGGAGCGGCGCTTCAGGGACACCGAGTCCGACTACGTCCGCTCCGAGATAGAGCGCTATATGATGAGCCGCCCGTGCCCGGTATGCAACGGACTGCGGCTCAAGCCCGAGGCGCTGGCTGTGACGATAGTCGGAAAGAACATCGCAGAGGTAAGCGCCATGTCCGTAAATCAGGCGATACAATGGGTCGAGTCCCTCACCGGCGGCAAAGCTAAGCCTGCGATCAGCGAACGTGAAATGCACATCGGCCGGCAGATATTCAAGGAGATCAGCGGCAGGCTGGGCTTCTTAAGGGATGTCGGGCTCGACTATCTCAGCGTAAACCGCGCGTCGAGCACCCTGTCCGGCGGCGAGGCGCAGCGCATAAGGCTGGCGACGCAGATCGGCAGCGGCCTTATGGGCGTGCTATATATCTGCGACGAGCCTACCGTCGGGTTGCACCCGGCCGACGACTACCGCCTCATCAAGACGCTGAAGAAGCTGCGCGACCTGGGCAACACCATCATTGTAGTCGAGCACGACGAGGCCATGATGCGCGCCGCCGATTATATCATTGACATGGGGCCCGGCGCCGGCGAGCATGGCGGGGAGATCGTCATCACCGGAACGCTGCAAGATATTATGAATTGCACAGAGTCAAGCACGGGCAACTATCTCAGCGGGCGCAAGGAGATACCGCTTCGCAGAAAGCGGCGCCCCGGGTCCGGCAGTGAGATTATGATTCGCGGGGCGCGCCAGAACAACCTCAAGAACATCGACGTGCACATACCGCTGGGGAAGCTGGTATGCATCACGGGCGTATCGGGATCGGGCAAGAGCACGCTCATCGGCGACATCCTCCACAAAAAGCTAGCGCAGATATTCTACAGGGCCAAGGAGCGCCCGGGAGATTGCGACGGCATCGACGGGCTGGAGCACATCGACAAGGTGGTGAACATCGACCAGTCGCCCATCGGCCGCACGCCGCGCTCAAACCCCGCCACCTACACCGGCACCTTCACCCCGATACGCGAGCTGTTCGCCACCGTTCCCGAGGCGCGGGCGCGCGGATACAAGGCCGGGCGTTTCTCGTTCAACGTCAAGGGAGGCCGCTGCGAGGCCTGCCAAGGCGATGGCTACATCCACATAGAGATGCAGTTCCTTCCGGACGTCACCGTGCCGTGCGAGGTTTGCCACGGCAAGCGCTACAACCGCGAGGCGCTGGAGGTTTATTTCAAAGGCAGGAACATCGCCGAGGTACTCGATATGACCGTGGCCGAGGCGCTGTCGTTCTTCGAGAACGTCCCCAAGCTGAAAAACAAGCTGGTGACGCTGAACGATGTCGGCCTGGGTTATATAAGACTGGGGCAGCCGGCGACAACGCTCTCCGGCGGAGAGGCACAGAGGGTGAAGCTCTCCTCCGAGCTGTCCAAGCGTTCGACTGGCAGGACGCTTTACATCCTCGACGAGCCGACCACCGGCTTATCATTCGAGGACGCAGCGGCGCTGCTGCAGGTGTTACACCGGCTCGCCGACGCCGGCAATACGGTAGTGCTTATCGAGCACCACCTTGATATGATTAAGAATGCAGATTATATAATCGACCTGGGCCCCGGCGCCGGCGACAAGGGCGGCTACATCATCGCCACCGGCACTCCGGAGGAGATAGCCAAGGTGAAATCTTCCTATACAGGCCAGTATTTAGCGAATGTACTATCGAAAAGCGCTGCCAGGTCAAAATATAATAGAGCAGGAATCGAGGATAGAACTTGAGCAAGGAAGAACTACAAATATATATCAGGCAGCTGAGTCATCAAGACCCTGAAGCACGCTACTGGGCGGTGGTTTACCTGGAACAGGCCGCCGACCCTGAGTCGGTGCCGGCTCTTATCGAGGCGCTTTCCGGCGAGGATCTCTACCTGTGCGGCTGCGCCGCCAAGGCGCTGGCCGCTATCGGTCTAGCTGCCAGCGAAGCCATCCCGGCTCTAACCAAATGTCTGAAACATGAGGACACATGGGTCTGCAAAACCGCCGAATATGCTTTGGAAAAGATCAAGGGGCAATGACGGTCACGAACTCACCCTAACCCCCTCTTTGATAAAGAGGGGGAAGCGGCAACGCCGCAGGGGGTGTTAATAAAGAGGTGCAGGATTCTTCCTGCCGGTCCTTCCGCGGAAGGATTAGGGGTGTCCCCTAAATCTTATTAAATCCCCCAAAGTATGGGGGATTATCAGGGGGTTTAGATAACGATTCCCCCGATCTCGAGGGATAGCAGGGGGTTGACCAAGACTTTCAACGCCTCCCAAAAATAAAAAACCATCGTTTGGGAGTCGATGGCCTGCAACTTTGCGATATATGATTATTTCTTGCTCACCGGGAACCTGACCTCGGTAAGAATCTCGGCCGGCGGCGTGTTGCCCGGCTCGGTAAGATAGACCTCTTCACACGGACCGATAACTTGATAACCGCTATTAGCTATCCATGATGTAAGTTTATTATAAGTGTCACCGATATTAGAGAAAGGCCCCCTGTGGATAGTAGAGGCTACGGTAGTTTCTTCCAGGCACCGGAACCCCAGACCCCTCTCATCCGGTCCCGATGAGTCGCAGATACCAGCTATCGGGGCCCGTAGTTCCCATTGAAGCTCT
>CAZWOG010000118.1:0-3499 GCA_964635685.1 uncultured Dehalococcoidales bacterium
ACTGGTGAAATCCGCGCCGAATTTTCAGGCGTATTCCCTGACAAGCAACATGCCCTCATCGCAATAACCTTGGAGGGAGAGCTTCCTCAGAAAGACGAGGCCGATATCGTCAAGGCGGCACGTGAAACAGTCGATCAGTCTGGATTGCAGGGTGTCGACCCCATAGTCACAGGCGCACCAACCATATGGTCCTCTATAAACGATCTCATGATGAGCAGCATGAAGGCTATGATGCTGGTATCGATAGGCCTTATGCTGCTGATCCTGGCCCTTATCTTCATCGTCCGCGGATTCTTTGCCTGGCGCTGGCTCCCATTAGGGGTGGTCTTCATCGGCATCATCTACACATTCGGCATAATGGGGGTGCTCAGCATCCCGATAACTATGGTCACCATGTCGGTCTTCCCCATCCTGATAGGGCTGGGAGTGGACTACGCAATACAATTCCACAATCGCTATGACGAGGAATCACGACGCGGCGAGACCGTGAAAGAGGCCATTATAGATTCGGTCACACACATAGGCCCGGCGATAGGGGTGGCCATTATTACCGCCTGTCTGGGATTCGCCGCACTGTACTTCTCACCCGTCCCGATGATCAGGGACTTCGGCTCAATGCTAATCATCGGCGTCGTTGCATGCTATATCCTGGCGATTTTCTTCCTGCTGGCCATACTTTACAACCACGACCACTATAAGGAATCAAACAAAAACAAGAAGAAGAATCTAAGAAAGAGCGTACTAATAGGCTCTTTAATCGCCATAGTCGCCGCCTATATCGGCATTGCATCCACCCTGTGCTTAGCCGACCCCTCGCTAGGCGACTACAAAGATATTCTAACGATCACCGCAATAGCTTTCACGACAGTGGCACTGTTTTCAATTGCGACGGCTGTCTTCCGTCGAATGCGCGCCAAACCTTCTTCTCAAAAGAGCAAGGTCGCATCCGCAAAGGAATACAAGGGCTTCGTCGAGAAAGGGCTACACAGGCTGGCGCCGCGGATTATTAAGAGCCCGGTTGTGATTCTACCCATCGCCTTAGCTCTGACCATAGCAGGCGTCATCGCTGACGGGCACATAGCGACCGAGACCGACGAGATGAAATTCATTTCACAGGATATTCCCGTTATTAAGGACATGTTGACCCTACAGAAGATATCCGGCGGATTCATCTCCGCTAACATCCTCGTGGAGGCTGACGACATTGCTCAGCCCGCTACACTGGAATGGATTCTGCAGTTAGAGTCACAAATTATGAGCAACCAAGCGGAGGCTGTCAGGAGCACGAGCAGTATAGCCGACACTATAACCATGATGGCTGCCGGAGGGAGCATACCACAGGATCCATTGCAAATTAAAGGTATCATCACATCATTGCCGCCGCAGATCGCCGGCAACCTGATAACATCCGATTCTAGAGCTGCAAATATCATTGTCAGCCTTAATGGAACCAGTACGGGGGATCAATCAAGACAGCTTGTAGCAGTGTTGAAGGGTTACATCGGCGAACCGCCTTCAGGGGTCAGCGTTGCGGTTACTGGCTTTCCGGTCATCGGGAACAAGATGTTTGATTCACTCACCGGCGGCCGCATGGAAATGACGTTCATCAGCATAGGCATGGTATTCGGCGGCCTTCTCATCCTGTTCAGATTCAGAATAATACGCGCCCTGATGGCCACATTGCCTATAGCGCTTATCTTAGGATGGTCCAGTGGCATAATGTACCTATTAGGTATCAAGTACACTCCAACGACCTCCACACTCAGCGCCCTCATCATCGGCATAGGGATAGAATTCACCATCCTGCTCATGATGCGTTACTATGAAGAGCGCGGCAACGGCGAGGAACCATTTATAGCTATGGTAACGGCCATGACCAAGATCGGCCGCGCCATCGTGGCCTCCGGGCTCACCGTCATCGGCGGCTTTGGAGCATTGCTGATCGCCAGGGATTTTCCAATCTTGGCTGACTTCGGCGTTGTGACCATGATCAACGTCACCTTCGCCCTGATAAGCACGCTGTTCGTACTACCGCCGCTCATCGTATGGATTGACTCCTGGCAAAACAGGAAGGAACTTAAAGCTCGTCGCGCGGGCAAGCGTCATGCAAAGGTAGAAGAAAAACAAATATCGAAATTACCTGCGGTCGAGTAAATACTGCTACTTAATAAAGGAACCTCTGAAAAAGAGGTGTCCTTCCGCGGAATCCTTCCCGAAATGGGAAGGACCAAGAGTGGGGGCAAGGGGTTGATAAGACTTCAGCGGTTTCTAAAATATAGCTCGAATTTATTTGAGCCCGTTTATAAGTTCGAGAGGCAGCTTCTTCAATTTAGACAGTACCTTCGGACTAGTGAGGTCTGTGTATAACGGCGTGATGGATATTTTATCCTCGGTGAATGCCTTAACATCGGTGCCTTCCTCCGGCTGCCATTGCGGCTCCCCCCTCACAATCCAGTAGTACTCCCTCTTGCCGTCATGCCCCTCTACCACTTTGTCGCCGAAACTCCTGCGCCCAAGCTTGGTAACCTCTACTCCTTGAATTTTTTCAAAGGGCAGATTAGGCAGGTTCACATTCAACAGCACTTCCCTGGGAAGCTCCCCCATCTGTTTAGCCAGAATCCCCGCCAGCTTAGCAGCCACCTCGAAATGTACATCTTTCAAAGCACCTACCGACACAGCTACTGAAGGAATGCCTTTGAAGTACCCCTGCAGGGCAGCGCCTACAGTTCCAGATAAAAGTACGTCATCACCGAGATTAGCCCCCTCGTTTATCCCTGAGAATACAAGATCAACCTTCTCAGAGAGAAGACGGCCTAACGCCAGGATCACGCAATCGGCGGGAGTGCCTTCTACTGAATAGCTTGGCACTCCCTCCAGCGGTGACCTGACCTTTCTCACGCGGAGCGGATGGTGCAGCGTCATCGAGCTGCCCACAGCACTCTGCTCACGGTCAGGTGCTACGATTACAACATCACCCACCTTGCTCAGCTCTTTGGCAAGTAACCATAGCCCCCTAGCGTAGAAACCATCATCATTTGTGACCAGTATTTTCAAGACTTCAATGCCTCTTTGACCAAAGCTCCAATAGTCGCCGGGCTGGAAGAGACTTTAACCCCAACCGCCTTCAGAGCAGCAACCTTCTCCGCCGCAGTCCCCGAGCTGCCGGTGATTATAGCACCGGCATGTCCCATCCGCTTGCCGGGCGGTGCGCTGCTGCCTGAGATAAACGATACTACCGGCTTGTTCATCTTAGTCTTAATAAACTCCGCGGCCTGCTGCTCTGCGGTGCCGCCAATCTCTCCGATGAGCACCACCAGATGCGTATCCGAATCTTTCTGGAACAGCTCCAGCATGTCCACGAACGTCGTCCCGATCAGCGGATCGCCGCCGATGCCAACGCAGGTCGACTGTCCAATTCCCTGATCCGTCAGCTGGGCCACCGCCTCATAGGTGAGCGTGCCGCTGCGCGATACGACGCCCACGTTGCCCGGTTTGCTTA
>CAZWOG010000119.1:0-3498 GCA_964635685.1 uncultured Dehalococcoidales bacterium
TGGTAAAATCGCCAAAAAATCGCGTATATACGATACAGACCAGCCAAATACTCAACGGCCTCTTCATTTGACACATCCGTCGCGTGAAAAGGCATTCCTCGTAGGTATAGAAATAAAGGGCAGTGCACATAGGTGGTCAGTGGAAGACTCCGTCGAAGAGCTGGCACAGCTGGCACAAACGGCGGGCGCAAAGGTGGAAGGCGCGATCATACAGCGCGTGCAAAGGCCAAACCACGCGTACTACATGGGACAAGGCAAGGTAGAAGAACTGGCCGCACTGCGCGAGGAAGTTGGCTATAACCTTGTTATCTTCGACGACGAGCTTTCGCCGTTACAGCAGCGCAACCTTGAAGATGCGCTCGAGGTGAAAATAATCGACCGCACAGCCCTGATACTCGATATCTTTGCCAAACGTGCACAAACACGCGAGGGACGCCTGCAGGTTGAGCTGGCACAGCTTGAATACCTACTGCCGCGATTAGTCGGACAATGGAGCCACCTCGAACGCCTCGGCGGCGGCATCGGCACCAGGGGCCCAGGCGAGTCGCAGCTGGAAACGGACCGCAGAATCATCAAACGCAAGATCCTGCGTCTTCAGGACGAAATCGAGGGTATCAGGAAACACCGCGCACTTTATCGCAGGCAGCGCACAACGCGAGCCATACCGGTTGTATCCATAGTCGGTTATACCAACTCAGGGAAAAGCACTCTTATGAATGCGTTGAGCCGTGCCAGCGTATTTGTAGAGGATAAACTATTTGCCACGCTCGATCCCACCACAAGGAAAATCGCGCTGCCGAATCAGCAGGAGATACTTCTGACCGACACAGTGGGATTCATCCAAAAGCTGCCTACAATGCTGGTGGCCGCATTCGGGGCCACACTGGAGGAATTGGACGAGGCCGACATTCTGCTGCATGTCATAGACATCACGCATCGAAACGCAGCCGAGCAAAGCGCAACGGTTGAACAGATACTTCAGAAACTCAAACTGGATAACAAGCCGAGAATTGAAGTCCTCAACAAGCTCGACTTAGCAGTGCCCAGTGAAAGCGAGATGGGGGATTTCATTTCGGAAAATACAACCCAGGGAAAAGATTCTGTCCTGATTTCGGCAGCAAAAAAATGGGGATTAAAAGCCCTGCTGGAAAAGATCGCTTTTGTACTCTCGGAAAGTGGTTCGCACAATAGAGGTTATGTCGAATAATGTATTCTCAGAAGGGGTTGTGTTGACATAATACTTCGTCATTTATCTATATATAAAAATGCACGTGCGGCAACGTAAAATCGACACATCAACTTTGGCAAAAAGGGGCATGAACTCGGTTTTCAGGGGTTTCTGTATATCAACAATGTTTTCAAGACTGACTTGGATCCACCTCAACCACGCCATCGTCCTGTCCACCCCTGACCCAAGACTCCGATCAACCTGCACC
This sequence comes from uncultured Dehalococcoidales bacterium, assembly GCA_964635685.1. GTDB lineage: Bacteria > Chloroflexota > Dehalococcoidia > E44-bin15 > E44-bin15 > JAYEHL01. The sequence continues at coordinate 1,437 of CAZWOG010000119.1, forward strand.
TCATTATTTTTTAAAAGGAAATGCTAGACAAAAATCGGAGGTACAATTTACAAGACCGGCCAAACGCGTTAATAATTCCGAGGCTAAAACTACTTCTTGGATAAATTATCCAGCTTCTTAGAAATGGTCACCACTGTGCATTCGCCATTAGTCCACCATGCACACCTCTCCTCTCTGCACAATCCAGGAGTTCCATCTTCTCTGACCGGTGCTATCGGGCATGTCTTTTTTACTTCTGGTGCGCCCATGATGTGCCTCCCCTCTTTTATAATGCCTATTTGAACTAATGGGTATTTATATAGGCTCTTTGCATTATTGTTTATACATTATACTACAAATAATTATCAAGATTTAAATAATACAATCATATCCTTCATATCCTTGCTGTTATAGGATACTGAGTTTATAATTGTACAGCATCAATTGCGAACAGGAAATATAATGAAGCTAAACCGAACTATACCGACCATAGCCCTCGCAATCGCTCTTGCGTTATCTTTTATAGCTGGATTCACTTATTCCTCACTTGTATCACCGGATCGGAATGGGGATTTGCCTGAGGAATTCGATTCCTTGATTGAGGTTTGGACTCTCCTGCAACAAAATTATGTAAATCAGAGCGCCCTTGATCCTGAGGAACTGGCCCAGGGCGCCATAGACGGTATGCTCGAAGCTCTAGGTGATCCATATACAGCATATTACTATGATTATGAAGAGTTCTATGATTATCTCGAAGGTTCATTCGAGGGCATTGGAGCCTATGTCTCTAAAGATGATGGACAGTTAACTATCATATCCCCTATTGCGGGAAGCCCTGCAGAACAGGCGGGAATCAAAGCAGGAGATATAATACTTGAGATTGACGGCGAACCTGCTGATGATCTTACGGTGACCGAAGCAGTATTAAAGATAAGGGGCCCCAAAGGGACAACCGTAACGCTTCTTATCCAGCACGAGGGTCAAAGCGACCCTGTTGAAATGCAGATTGTGCGCGACGATATTACAGAACCCAGTGTTGACTATGAATCCTTGCCTGATAACATCGGATACATACAAATAACACAGTTTGCCAGCAGCACTGTTTCAGACTTTCAAACAGCTCTGACCAATATAATAGATGACGGCAGCAAGGGGCTTATTCTCGACCTGAGAGGAAATCCTGGCGGTTTTCTGGACGTCGTCGCTGATATCGCCGATGAGTTTCTTGACAGCGGCATTATTCTTTATGAGGCCACGGATAGCCTGGAAATCTTCGATGAGTGGGCTGCGGAATCCGGAGGACTCGCTGTCAGTATGCCTCTCGCTGTACTAGTCGACGGAGGCAGCGCCAGCGGCAGCGAGGTCCTCGCCGGCGCGCTGCAGGACCACAGGCGTGCTGCAATCATCGGCACACAGACATTCGGTAAAGGCAGCGTCAATCAGCCGAGAGAGCTCGGTGACGGTTCCGCCCTGTACCTGACTACAGCTCGGTGGCTCACTCCTGATAAGCACGCCATCGAAGGCGTCGGCATAACCCCAGACTATGTAGTTGAACAAAGTGACGAGGACACTGCTAACGGTGTGGACACCCAACTCAACTTCGCTATTGAATATATTAAATCTCAGCTTCAGCCATAACGTACAGAAGCGAAACGTTCCCTGCCATAAACCACCAAGAGATTTGTAGCTATTGCCAAGAAGTGTTAAAATAGATTATGAGGCTAATCGCCAACAATCGCAAAGCGTACCACGATTACATCATCCTTGAAAGCTTTGAGGCTGGTATGGCCCTGACAGGCACAGAGATCAAGTCTATTAGGGCGGGTCGGGTTAATTTACGCGACGGGTATGCCCGGCCCGACGGCGGTGAGTTGTGGTTGTACAATGTACACATTTCAAAGTACGACCCGGGCAGCAGATATAATCACGAGCCCACGCGCACAAGGAAGCTGCTGCTCCATCGCAAACAGATAAACGATCTCGCTGGAAAGGCTGCGCAGAAGGGGTTCACATTAGTCCCTTTAAAGTTGTACCTTAACAAAAAAGGAATCGCAAAGATGGAGATCGGCCTGGCCAGAGGCAA
>CAZWOG010000120.1:0-3492 GCA_964635685.1 uncultured Dehalococcoidales bacterium
GAGCCACCAAGCCCGGCAAAGGGGGAGAGATACAGCTTACCGATGGTTTGGCAATATTGCGTCAGCAACAGGATATATATGGCTATGAGTTTGAAGGGACGTACTACGACGCCGGAAAGCCGCTGGGCCTGCTGAAAACCTCCATCGCCTGGGGGCTGAAACATCCCGTGATCGGGCCGGAGTTGCGGGAATATTTACGGGAACTCATCTCAGACTAAATCCTAAGCACCTCAACAAAGGCCTCAGGAGGGATCTCCACCCTTCCCACCATCTTCATCCGTTTCTTCCCCTCAGCTTGCTTTGACAGCAGTTTACGCTTTCGAGTGATATCGCCGCCGTAGCACTTGGCGATGACATCCTTGCGGTATGGTTTGATCGTCTCCCTAACGATGACCTTGCTGCCGATAGCCGCCTGAATCGCAACCTCAAAACTCTGCCGCGGTATGAGTCTCCTCAGTTTCGTCACCAATTCCCGCCCCTGCTTGTAAGCCCGCTCCTGCGGCACTATCAGAGAAAAGGCATCAACAGGCTGGTTGTTTACCAGTATCTCCAGTTTAACCAGCTTCGCCGGCAGGTAGGCTGCGAAGGTGTAGTCCATCGAGGCATAGCCCTGCGTGCGCGACTTCAACTGATCATAGAAATCGATGATAAGCTCGGCAAGAGGAACATCGTATCGCAAGAGCACACGGAGTGCACTGCCGGTCTCATGGGACTGCAGGTCCTCCTTGATAAAATATTCCATTCCGCAATAATCACTACGCCGTTCCTTAAGCAGATCCATCACACTGCCGATGTACTTGGCCGGCGTGATAATATTTACGGAAACCCACGGCTCCCTAAGCTCAGCAATCTCGCTGGGCGGCGGCAGCAAGGAGGGATTCGCTAATGAAAGCTCCTCTCCGTTTGCCCTGGTGACCTCATAAGCAACGCTGGGGGCAGTCGCCAGCAGATCTAAGTCATATTCCCGCTCGAGCCTCTCTTTTACTATTTCCATATGCAACAGCCCTAAGAAGCCGCAGCGGAACCCGAATCCTAATGCAGCACTGCTCTCCGGCTCGAATATGAGAGATGCATCGTTAAGACTCAGCTTTTCCAGACTATCGCGCAGTGGACCGTAATCATCCCCCAGCAGCGGGTAGATGCCGGCGAAAACCATAGGCTTTGCCGGACGATAGCCAGGGAGTGGTTTGGTAGCACCATCGCTCCCTGAAGTAATTGTGTCGCCCACATGACATTCCGCAACGCCTTTCAGACCTGTAGCTACATAGCCCACCTCTCCGGTGCTCAAACCCTCTACCGGCGTCAGCCATGGTTTAAAAACCCCTAGCTCAACCGGTTCCACCTCCTTCCCCGAAGCCATAATGCGCAGTTGTTCACCTTGCGATATCGCACCATCCACCACCCTGACGTAGGCGATTACACCTTTGTAAGAATCGTACTTGGAGTCAAAGATAAGAGCCCGCAGCGGCCCCTTTGAATCACCGCCGGGAGGAGGGATTCTATTAACGACAGCCTCCAGTATATCCTTAACCCCGGTTCCCTCCTTGGCAGATGCCATGATGATCTCCTCAGGGAAAAAACCGATAACATTTTGTATCTCTTCAGAAACCTTATCCGGCTCAGCATTGGGCAAATCTATCTTGTTGATCACCGGTATTATTGCCAGTTTATTTTCCTGAGCGATATGAACATTAGCAAGTGTCTGAGCCTGAATTCCCTGCGTAGCATCCACGACCAATATAGCGCCCTCGCACGCAGCCAGGCTGCGAGACACTTCATAGCTGAAGTCTACATGTCCCGGAGTATCTATAAGATTCAGTTGATACTCCTGACCATCGGATGATTCATAATTCATCCGCACCGCCTGCAGCTTTATAGTAATTCCGCGTTCCCGCTCCAGATCCATCTGGTCGAGAAATTGCTCTCGCATCTCGCGCAGGCTGATGGTAGATGTTTCCTCAAGCAGGCGGTCAGCCAGTGTGGACTTACCGTGGTCTATATGAGCGATAATGCAGAAATTCCGGATACGACCCTGCTCCATAGCTGAATCCTAACATAAGGTAATACGAATCTCAAGCTCCTTGTAGATAAATAGAAAGAGGAGCTTTATAATACCATGTTAAAAGCTCCTCTTATTACCACGTCAAAATATATAGGTTAGCTCATATATTTACCAGCACCCATGATTCCAACTACTCCACCCAGAAACCCAAGGAAACCACCAATAGCCGCTACCGGTGACATTAACGGGACTACAGCCTCAGCCAATCCTGCTCCTTCAAGTGTCGGGCCAGGTACCCATCCTATTATCGTATTCAGCATAACCCAGAGAGAAACTAGAAGCAGGATATAAGACATATTTATTTTTGTTTTCTTGCCCCCCATTATTAGAGCAGCTCCAGCGCAGAAAAAGCCTATTAACATCGGCCATAGATGTGCATGATTTATCATTACAGTCATGCTATCATCCCCTACTACATCGCTAGGTTTTGCAACAAATGCAGTCATCATTACCATTATCATACCGATCCATGCCAGAATTACACATATCAAGGCTGCCAACTTGGCCATTATCTTTTTCATGACATCTGGACCGAGCATTGACTCTAACATTCTACTCCTCCTTTAGCCAACCTTTTTCCAAAATAATACCATTTTTACTAATTTGGTATTCAGGCCAAAGACCTGACTCCCTCTGGGCATAGCGCCTCCTCGGCATTATTGCTCTATTAGACGTGAATGCTAACACAATATGAGGATAATTTCAACCTTTTTATTCCGATTTTATGCTATTGCGTTTTAAATGATTATGCTAATTTAAAGGCCTTCAACAATAGAAATCCGGGAAACAGCAGCCTTCTCCTAATGCTATTCATAGTGGTGGGGAAGGGGGGACTCGAACCCCCAAGCCTTTCGGCACATGATCCTAAGTCATGCTCGTCTGCCAATTCCGACACTCCCCCTGAAACATGATTCGACGTGCTCGATCCTTCATATTAATAAGCAATGCGGTCTTGAATGCAGTTAAAACATAGGCAGTAAAATGGAATAGCATCAGTTTGGTGTAAAAACATTATCAGAGTATAGACAAGCTGTCAACAGCTAAACGTCATTGCGAGGGCACATCGTGACCGTGGCAATCTTATAAGAGACAGAGATTGCTTTGCTCGTAAAAGAAGTGGCGAGCCGTTAAAAACTGAGGTTTGAGCCTGATTTCAACGCCGCCGACCTTTGGGAGGCCTGGCGCTGGATCAAAGAGAACAGCTAGTTCGATAGTTGTTAAATTGTAAGACACGCACAGCTTGAATCTGTAACTTGCTGATTAGAAGCCTAGTAATCTCTCCTTGGCCAGACCCAGAAGAACCTTCTGATAATCATAAAAATAGTTGCACCCGATATAATGCCCAGCAGTAAGAGAATTATTACGACAGGCACAATCAGTAGAGTACACCATAACGGGCATGTAACCCACCACCAGCTCCAATCAACTAC
>CAZWOG010000121.1:0-3447 GCA_964635685.1 uncultured Dehalococcoidales bacterium
AGGGTAGAAGAATCCACCGGCACGCTCCTCAACCACCAGCGTTACCTTGCTATCGAACAGCTGACAGCCGCTTATCATAGTCTCAATGCACTCGTGAGTCATCTTTTTCAATGCTTTATCTATCCTGTCGGGGTTGTAGTACAGGTCTTCAGTAAACTTAACCATGGAGCGGCCCAGCGAGAGCCTGAAAAACGGATGACAGGTAAAAGGTGATGGCGGATACATAGTGACCACGCCACGTTTAGCCCATTCTTCTTTACCCCTGAAAAATATCGGAACCATAGCATTCATGATATTGTCTAGTTCAACAGGTGTTATATCCAAGATACGATATATGAAGTCATTCAACATGAACTCCGTCCACCCCACCTCTGCAATAGTTTCATAGTCCTCAGGCTTAAGAACTTCTTCTTCGCGTGCTTGATAAGCATAGTCATCGGGCAGATCAAGTCCCGGATACTCTAGTCTCAGACCAAGTGCCAACGACATTATCGCTTTGTTCATGAGTATGCTACTGCCAACGAGGCTGCCTAAGTCCAGATCCCATCCCCCAAAATCGTCGAACACTTTATATATGATTTCACTCGCCCTTTCTTCGTCGGAGTAGAACTGTGCATTAGTGATATGGGCTATACGTGCAAAAGGGGATGCTGTCGCCAGTATCGAAATGGGAACACGGTCTGGCTTATTGAGGCAAATGGCAGCCGTCACCCTCTCCTGAGAAGTCATGCTTTCACTAATCATCGCAGACTCCTTTCATGTTACTTATACAATAGTGCAAACCTTCAATAGCGTCTGTGGTTTGGAAGTCAGCCCCTATATAATCTCTGACAGCAGGCGTGGTTACTCCTCCGCCGACCATGAGTTTGAATTGTCCTCGAAGTCCGGCTTCTTCAAACATGTTCGCGACCTGCTTCATGCTGTCGAAGGCGGAAGTAATGAGCACCGAAAATCCTACGAAGTGTGGATTCGTCTCCCTGACTTTCTCCAACACCCGAACAGGAGAGACATCTACCCCCATGTCGTGTACCTCAAAGCCTTTGGACTTGAGCAATATGGAGAAGATATTTTTACCTAAATCGTGTATATCGCCTTCTAATGTCGCCAGTACAACTTTCCCAATGGGCTTAGGCGATTGAACTTTTGCTATATATGGCTCAAGAATGATAACTGCTTTTTTGAAGATCTCAGCGGAGAGCATGAGTTCTGCTAAAAAGTAATCACCCGCTTGGAATCGCTCACCTACAAGGGACATTCCAAGTCGGCATTCATCCAATATAGCAAGTGGGTCTTCACCATCTTCTAACCTAACCTTAACCGCTGCCAAGGCTTTGTCTCTATTAAGCTTTACAATATCTGAACTTAAATCTTCGCGCATCACAGGACTCCCTTTTAAAAGATTAGGCTGAATTAAAACGTCCTATATCCCAGAATAGGTGGCTATAGTGTAATACTGTCACTGCTTGTTAAGCAATAGGTATAAAAGGATGGTTCGATATCCACCTACCGTGTTTGACAAAAAGTAACCAACGATAATACTCTTATAATTAGAATGCCAGACGATATTCATCACTTACTCAAGCAAAAAGAACAGCGACTGGTTGCCCCATTGGCGGGATTGCCGGGTGTGCAGCTGATTGGTCAAACCATTTTGGCTTGCCTGCAGGACCACAGCCTGCACGTACAGGCGATCAGTGCCCTACAGGAAGCCATCGATGCCGACTTGGCCTTCACCCTTATGGATCTCACGGTGGAAGCGGAAGCCCTTGGGCTTAAAATTCGGTTTGAACCCCAGAGGGCGCCTGTGGTGACGTCTCATCCTGTTGATAACCATTCATCCCTAGAGCAGTTCCGGATTCCGGATCCGCACAACGATGGTCGCCTACCGGTGTTTCTGAATGCGGTGTCCGGTTTGAGCCGGCAACTGCCTATGCCTGTGGGGGCTTACGTGATCGGTCCCTTCACTCTGGCGGGGGAAATGGCAGGAGTGCAAGTCTTGGCGGAAAAGAGCATCCTAGATCAGGAGTTTGCAGCATCCTTACTTGATTATACTGTTGCGGTAGGAGTCGTTTACGCCCGCGCCTTAGCGGAGTCCGGGGCGGCTTTGGTGGCAGTACTGGAACCCACCGCCGTTATTCTTTCTCCCCGCTCTTTCACCCAACTGGTGCTGCCGCGCTTGCACCGCCTATGTGAGGAGATCAGCGCTGCGGGAGCCGTTCCGGTGCTGCATATCTGCGGCAAATCGACGCATCTGCTGTCGGCCATGACGCAAAGCGGTGCCCATGGCCTGTCTCTGGACAGTCAGGTGAATTTTCCAGAGATTGCAACCCAGGTGCCTCCCGGGATCGTCCTCATCGGCAACCTTGCCTCAGTGGATGTTCTCATGCAGGGGGATCACCAAACCGTAATCACCGCCGCTAACAGCCTTCTCAAAGCCATGGAGCCGTTTCCTAATTTCATCCTATCCTCTGGCTGTGATTTGCCCCTCGAAACCCCGCTCGATAATATCAAAGCCTTGGTTCAGGCCACCAGGTCGTATAAACCTTAATCGGCAAAGAGGGGGCGCGACCTTGTACTGCTCCACATTATCCAAGCCTCGACTAAGTTAGCGAACTTACTTCTACCCTTGCCTGCACCCGTTCGAACTCCCGTCACTTGGGGGGCACCAAGTGTATTTTCACGAATAGATCTGCGCTGGATTCGCTAGTTATGAGATGGTGTGTACTACACCTCTTCTACCATTTCCTCTCTTTCCTGGTGCGCCCTTCCTGGTGGGAAACACCTGGGCTATCGCTGACGAGATCGAATCACGGCTAAACGGTTTAGCTATAATCCCGTCGATAATCTTCTTCTGTTCTTCATCGAGATCTATGGCCCACCCCGTAATCAAGAGCACTGGCATGTCCGGTTTTATCTCCTTTATAGCGCGGGTCACATCCCACCCTGAGACCTCCGGCATTCCGAGGTCCGTTATGACAAGATCGTAGTTGCCATCCTTAAAAGCCTTTATGGCCTCGGCTCCGCTGGTGAATCCTTTCACCCAGTGACCAAAGTGTTCCAGGTTCAGCCCCAGGGCCTTTAAGACCTCGGGCTCATCATCCACCGCCAGTATATTGGCAACTTTAGCTGCGGCCGTTTTCCCTTTCTTCGTCTCCCTCTTAGCAGCCTCAACGGCCAGCGGCAGCCTGATATAGAACGTGGTTCCCTTGCCTACCGCGCTGTCGAACTTAATCATGCCTCCATGTCTGGCGATTATGCCGTAGGTCACACTCAATCCCAGTCCGGACCCCTTGGAAGCCTTTGTGGTGAAGAACGGCTCGAATATCCTGTTCTTCATATTCTCCGGTATCCCTATCCCTGTATCCGTTATCGATATCTGCACCCAGTCCTCGTCCTGCTCGCTTTTCACTGTCAGCTTCCCGCCCGTGGGCATGGCATCTATAGCAT
>CAZWOG010000122.1:0-1396 GCA_964635685.1 uncultured Dehalococcoidales bacterium
AACTCGGCGAAGCCGCCGGGATCGAACTTGGTGCGCCGCAGTGTATCGCAGGCGGTGTGATGGCCGCTCAAGCAGTAATGGCAGGTGTTGCAGGGAACGTGATGCGCGGCGGCGACACGATCTCCCTCTTTATATGTCTCGACACCCTTGCCGACTTCGACGACGACACCGGCGATCTCGTGACCAAGAACCAGAGGGGCTTTAGGCAATCGATCCCATTCCGCCACATCGCTCCCGCAGATGCCGCTGGCCTCAACGCGCACCAGCAGCTCGCCGGGCCCGATCTTCGGCACCGGCCTTTCTTCGACACGAACATCGTTGTTGTTATAGTAGACTGCGACACGCACGGTTGTTCCTCAATACCTTTGTTCCCAGATGCTGCTGCGAATAAGAGTCGATCGACACCTCAAGGAAGTTTACTTCTGCTTCATCTTCCTGACGTATTTCTTCCTTGTCTCTTCGCTTTTCTCGCTATCATAAATCTCCTGGGCCTCTGACGGAGATGCATCTCGATGGACTATAGCCCTGAGCGCCTTAATCATGGCCACAGGATACTCGTTCTGCCAGATGTTCCGGCCAAGATTAATCCCGATGGCCCCCTTCTGCATGCCATCATAGACGAAATTAAAGACCTCCGCCTCTGTCTCGGACTGAGGCCCGCCAGCTATAATCACGGGGACAGGGCATCCGTTCACAACCTTATCGAAATTCTCACACCAGTACGTCTTGACAACGCGCGCCCCGAGCTCCGCTGCGATCCGCGAGCAGAGGGCAAGGTATCGCGCGTCTCGCTTCTCCAGCTCCTTGCCGACAGCGGTCACGGCCATCACCGGTATGCCGTACTTTTCGCCTTCGTCGACCAGCTTTGCCAGGTTCAACAGCGACTGCTTCTCATAATCGGTGCCGACAAAGATGGAGATGCCCAGTGCCGATACATTCAGACGGATAGCGTCCTCTATCGATGTCGTGAGCCCTTCATCGGCCAGGTCATGTCCAACGACGCTGGCGCCGCCGGAGACTCTGAGAATGATCGGTTTCGAGCCTTTAGGATCGATGGTTTGGCGCAGAACACCCCTAGTAACAAACACCGCATCGCAGTAAGGGAGCAGAGGCTTTAGAGTCTCGCCCGGTTTCTCCAGCTTCCTAGTAGGGCCCTGAAAATACCCGTGGTCGATTGGCATAAACAAGCATCGTCCATTGCGCTGAATAAGCTGTGACATCCGATTTTTTAATCCCCAATCCATAATCGTGTCCCTTTCCTAACACTTCGTTGTTTCAGTAGTTTATTAGTTAGATACACTGTTAGTCAAGTTCTCACCCTCACCCTAGCCCTCTCCCACTGTGGTGGGAGAGGGTAACTTAAGAAAGAGGTGTCCGTCTCAACGCCCCCTGTCCT
>CAZWOG010000122.1:1406-3407 GCA_964635685.1 uncultured Dehalococcoidales bacterium
AGTAAAAATATTATTCTTTACATATAGATAAACCTTTTCGATTAAATAAAAATCGTGACATTTTTCATCATCACGATAAATTTTTTTAATTAAATGATAATCCTCACATCCTTCATAATGACGGTTTTTAAAGATTTCAGATTAAACCGCTAATCCGAGGAAGGTAACGGGCGGGCTTCCTGCATGTCCATATTCTTGCCGCAACACGAAACCGCGCCATCGCCAGCCTTTACGCACAGTACCTCGGTATTACATACGCTACATTTGAACCGTTTACCTAGCTGATTAGCCACAGAACATACTCCTTCTTGATTACTTCTTTTTCATCGGCTGCCCGCAACAGCTTATAGCCCCCTGTCCCGCCTTGGTAACCATAAACTCGGAGCCGCATTTTGCACATACATATCGCTTGCCTACTTCATTTGCCACTTATACCCTCCGATTGCATTAGATACAAATGTAACACTATTATAGCCTTCATAAAAAGGCTGGTCAACACCTGTAAATACATACATGATCGCAGTAAATATACCTAAACAGGTTAAATCATCAGTCTGCATAGGAGTAGCCGTGGATAAGATGCCAGTCACCAAGAGGCCAATAAAGCAGCCATACCCTTCCAATAATATTATCCTCAGGTAGCGGCCCCCAGCTGCGGGAGTCACTGCTGGCCTGGCGATTGTCGCCCATCACGAAATAATAACCTTCAGGCACCTCTGTTTTGGATAAAGGACTGGTAGTTCCTTTTATATATGGCTCATCCAATGGCGAACCATCAATATATACCACACCGTCCTGGATCTCGATTTGCTCATCAGGAAGACCAATCACCCTCTTTACCAGCGTTCGCTCTGGATCGAGCGGGTGCTGGAAAATGATAACATCGCCCCTTTGCGGCTCGCCGAACCAGTACGCGGCTTTAACCACTATCAGGCGCTGTCCATCATAGAGATTAGACTCCATGGATGAGCCTTCAACGACACGGCTCTCGATAATAGCCTGCACCCCGAAAAATATGAGCAAGGCTAGGACAAGAGCCATGAATATCTGCAGAATTGTCGACTTCTTCATGTATATATTATACAACGAAATCGTGGCACTATTGTCAGAAGACATACTAACAGAGTAATAAACTGATCTGCCAAAGCTATTACCAAGTTGACAAAAGCACATATAGACCTAAATCCTGGGAGATGATAGAATCTGTTTGCAACATCCGTTGGGAGAAAAAAGATGTCAGGTCATTCCAAATGGTCAACTATTAAACGTCAGAAAGGGGTGGCCGACGCTAAACGCGGGACTCTTTTCACCAAGCTGAGCAAGGAAATCGAGGCGGCAGCGCACAGCGGAGACTCCGACCCCACCCTGAACTTCAAATTGAGGCTGGCAGTACAGAAGGCACGCGACCATAACATGCCTATCGATAACATCGAACGGGCCATTAAAAGGGCTTCAGGTGCATTAGGTGGAGTCCGACCCACCGAACATCATTATGAAGGCTACGGGCCGGGCGGCACCGCAATACTGCTCGAAGTTCTGACAGATAATAAGAACCGCACCACTGCAGAGATACGAAATGTGTTTTCAAGGGGTGGCGGCAACCTCGGCGAGAACGGATGCGTGACATGGATATTCCAGCCCAAGGGAGTAATTACAGTTCATGCAACGGAAAACGCCGATGACCTGGCGCTTTCAGCGATCGACGCCGGCGCAGAAGATGTAAAACAGGATGGTGAGACCCTGGAAATCCAGACTGTACCGGAGCAATTAGAGGCCGTGAGGAAGAAACTGGAGGCGCAGAAGATTAAAATCGCCTCCGCCGAACTTACAAGGGTGCCGCAGAATCTGGTAACGCTTGATAAGAAGTCAGCTATTCAGGCGCTGAAGCTTATGGACAGGCTGGAGGAGCTGGACGACGTTCAGCGGGTATATACCAACGCCGACTTCCCCGATGACGCCATCGCAGAATACAGCAGCCAGTGATAATATATTTAAGAAACC
>CAZWOG010000123.1:0-3398 GCA_964635685.1 uncultured Dehalococcoidales bacterium
AGCTCAAAAAGATGGGCGCTACAGGCGTCTTCGTCCCGGGGACACCCCTTCAGCAAATAGTTGACTTCGTTAAAGACAAGACCGCAGCTCTGGCTTAGTGGACAGATTGGTAACGATGAAGCCTACGTGAACGACGAACGTTTTAATTATTAATGCGTCTGGTAGTACTTTAAAACCAGCGGTGCTACATTGTATGCAGAGGTCACTGCATGGTGTGTCCCTACGCCATCTCCACCTGCGTCAAGTCCAACATAGAACAGGCCTTGAATCGGAGCAATTGGTGATGGTTTATTTTTACCGCATTGCCCTACAATCTGACCTAGTCCAATGCACTCGCCGCCGCAACCGGGGACCACACTGTCGCGTGTGACACGACTGACATCCGTAGTAGTATAGTCCTCTCTCCTGATAATATGTTCGCGGAATCCGGGGTGGAATTTCTCTATCTTTTCTTCGAAAGCATCCAGCCAGGCCTTCTGGTTCTTTAGCTTGGGATCGGCTGGGGCCAGCGTTCCGGTCAATATCAGCTGCTTCCCCTCCGGGGCTACGGCGGGATCGAAGCCCTGCGGGCTGAAAATGATCACGAGCATATCATCCGGTATCTCTCCTGCCCTGGCTTTCATGTAGCGCTCCATGTTCCACCAGCTCTTATCGGAGTAGATGATATATGCGCAATCTTCAAATACTATTTTGTCTAAGAAGTAGCGGTGTCCAATCAGAGCCAGTGATGGGACCAAGCTTCTGATGCGATTAGCATAACCTTTGTCGAAATATTCCTCACCTACTAGTTTAAGTACGGTAGGCTGGATACCGGCGTTGCTCACTACAATAGGTGCTTTGAACGTACCCTTGTCGGTAATGACACCTGTGACTTGACCGTTTTCGATGCCAATTCTTTCCACACGTGTCTTGAGTTTTAAATCTCCACCGTGTGCCTTGAAGGCTCCGACCAGCGCCTCACTTAATTTTGCGTAGCCGCCCAGGAAGTAAGTAGAACCGAGGCCTGTCGTGAACTGGCGCAGGGTCTTAATCATTTCAGAGGCGGAGCACAAGTCGATTTGGACAACGAACAGTATGTTACATAGTACCGCTAAATAACTATATGCTCCCTGAGGAATGTTGTATGGAGTGATGAAATCATGGAAGGTAACATCATCCAAAGAGCTTAATTGCTCGGGGGTAAATTTGGCTATGTCTTCAAACAGTCTATTAACATTGGCGAGTCCCTCAGGGTCTTTCATTAGCATATCAGGAATCTGTACCGGAGGAACAAGGACATAACCCACATACTTGTCTGATCCTTGGGGCTTGTACAGGAACCCGCCGTCTAAAAGAGTCCCTTTGCCAGACATAATATTGGCAAGGCTGCCTGTTGTAGGGAAGACGTCTGACATCGGAGCCTTTGCTCCTACCTCGTTAAGCACTTTTTCAAATACAGTATTGTAACGGGGCAGTCCCATAACAGGCCAAAGCTCATAAGTAAAGCCGTCTTTGCTGTAGTTTAGGGATTTTCCACCGACGCGATCATTTTTCTCAACTAGGAGCGTTTTTAGTCCAGATTTTTGTAGTAGAGCAGCACAGGCAGAACCACCAGGGCCTGCTCCTACAACTATGGCATCATACTTTGCAGCCATTTAAACCTCCTTAGCCGTTTTCAGGTAAATGCCCCGTTTGCCATACGAATATTTTCATTACGCAAAGGTCAGCAAGCGGCCAATTTTCTAGTTAATAGTTTGTTTATAGTTACTTGGGTATCCTGCCCTGGCCTGGCACGGCTGATATCTTGCCTTTCTCAGGAATGTAGTACGGTGATGGATACCACCATTTACCGGGTTCAGCGATGCCGTCCTCGATTAGTATATGCATCAAGTTGTATGGAATAGCCATCAGACACAAGCCTCCGGGGTGGCCGGAAGTCTGGTGACAGAGATATAGACCGTCGATTGAGGTGCGATACCTGGACATGCCTGAGCCGATGATCGGGCTGTTTGTAAATAGCTGGTCGTCGCAGTGACGTCTGCCGCACCAGGTGCCTCCGATGAGGCTGCGGTTGCGGTGTATCATCTCAAACGGCGCCGTAGACCAATGGGCGATTACATTATCATCTTGCAAGCCATCCAGCGGAATGCTGAAAGCCTTGCGGAAATATTTCTCCATCTCGGCCTTTACTTTATCAGCGGCATCCGGAGCTTCAACGTTATATTCCGGCGGTGTCGCCCCTGCCTCGAATGAACAGGTCAGCACACCCCCTTTGCTGTAGACACCGGGGTGCTGATTATCGGTAGGATCGAAGAACTGGCTTGGTGAGAGGAACCACATGTAGTGTTCTGCCGGTACACTGGGGTTGCCCTTGAAGGCGTCGACGTCTGATACATTTTCGAAATAGATTTCGCGGGAATCTGCCGGGAATGCGCAGCCGTATGGGGCCTCCTCGCCTTCCATTTTCTCCCACTTCGGTTTCCACTTCAGCTGTTTCTTCAGCAGGAAACTCGAAACCCAGAGGGTGCCGCCTTTGATGCTGATGTCGTTGACCTTTTGCAGGATGCCTTTATCCAGGTGCCTTGGCCCGATGAGCTTGTTGAAGGTCTGTTTGATATCGCATGCGGAGATAACAGCCTTATCGGCCCAGATGGTCTTCTCGCTGGTTGCGGCATCATCGCGCAGGCGCACGCCGACCGCCCTGCCGTTCTGGATAATGATCTCATCGACTGGGCAGGCTGTCTTAAACGTTGTTCCGTGGGCTATCGCACAACGGAAGATGGAATGGTAGTATCCGTGCATGCCGCCGCGGGGTATGGCGAGCGATGTTATAAAGAGCTGCATTACGTTCATAAAGGCTGGTATTGCCACACCTTCCCAGTGAGCTGCGGCGCCGGACCACCATGCCGCTGCGGCTACGGTGCACTTCCATGGTTCGGTGTCAAACCACTCGTCCATGAAGTCGAAGAGGGTCATATCGAGTATCTCTTTTGACCAGACCTCCGGTGCGTGTTTCTTATAAACCTGCATATACGGTATCGTGTTCTCGTTGAGCTCAATGTAGTCGGGGTGCGGTGGACACCAGTTGGTGGCTCTCATCAGCTCGCGGGCGAAGGGCGGGTTGCCGACGAGTCCGCTGACCTTCATGTAGCCATACATGTCCTTGTTGCTAAGTCCAGTCAATCCAGTAGTGAGGGTCAAGCCGGTTGTAGCGTGTATCATAAGCTCCTGGGGGTTCCATGTCACGCGGAAGCCGTACTTCCAAAGCTCGAGTTGTTCGAAACCCGGTGCTGGTGATGCATACATAAGAATAGCATGAGGGAATATACGCAATCCTGCTTTGGGCTCAGCGGTTTCGCATGAGCCGCCGGCTTCATACCTTTCCTCCAGTACGCAGACCTTAAGGCCGCACTTTGACA
>CAZWOG010000124.1:0-3392 GCA_964635685.1 uncultured Dehalococcoidales bacterium
TAAGTAATGTTGGTTTCTCTGGCGAAAATGCGCTTCCTACTATTTCAATGATAATAGCAATGACCGCCGGAACTATGTTTTTGGTATGGCTTGGCGAGTTGATAACAGAATATGGCATAGGCAATGGTGTGTCTCTGATAATATTTGCTGGAATTGTTTGTACTCTACCTAACCTGGTAGGGCAGGGAACTCTAGCGCATGATCCACTAGGTTTGGTTCTGTTCGTTGCATTATCTTTTGTTGTACTTGTCACCATAATAATTTTTACAGAAGCGCAGCGCCGTATCCCCGTTCAATATGCTAGAAGCCTGTATCGCGGCGGCCGGGTTTATAGGCAATCAGGTGGTACTCATATACCGATACGTGTCAATTCAGCAGGCATGATACCGATCATATTCGCTATGTCTTTTTTGTTAATGCCTGGCATAGTTGCTGGCTTTTTCGCCAATCCTGCGGCTCCTAACTTTGCTGATTCAGTGATAAATTTATTTTCGGATAAAGGTTATTTCTATTGGATATTATATTTCTTTTTAGTAGTTGCGTTAACGTTTTTCTATACTACGGTAATCTTCCAACAACAGAATTTGGCTGATACTTTGCAGAAACAGGGTGCTTTTATACCAGGTATACGCCCGGGGAAAGCTACAAACCAGTATTTATCAAAACTGAATAATCGTATTACGTGGGGTGGAGCCATATTCCTGGGTGTTGTAACAATATCACCGTTTATCATACAAAAAATCTCTGGTATACAAGGAACTCAACTACAACTTCCAGCTATTGGCATGATAATAGTTGTAGGTGTAGCTCTTGATACAATGAGACAGTTAGAAGCCCAGCTTTTGATGAGAAATTATGAAGGCTTTTTGAAATAGGGAGAACTTATAATGAGATTGATACTTTTAGGCGCTCCAGGATCAGGAAAAGGCACGCAGGCAAAAAATATAGCCGAAAAAGTTGGAATTACGCATGTAGCCTCTGGAGACCTATTTCGTGCTGCAGCTACCCGGGGGGATGAGTTAGGTAAACAGGCTAAGTATTATATGGAGAAAGGTCTTCTTGTTCCTGATGAGATTACTATTAAAATGATTTTAGAAAGAATTGATGCTCCGGATTGTACAAAGGGAGTCATGCTGGATGGTTTTCCTAGGACTCTGGAACAGGCAAAGGCCTTGGACCAAGCGCTTGGCAAGAAGAAACAAAAGATAGATCGAGTCTTCTATATCAAAGTTTCTACTGATGAGTTGGTACGGCGACTCAGTGGTAGGTTCATCTGCCGGAAGTGCCAGGCTCCGTATCACAAGGTATCGTCCCCACCCAAAAAGGAAGGCAAGTGTGATAAATGTGGAGGGGAGTTGTATCAACGTGCTGATGATACACCAGAGACAGTCAGGAAAAGAATTGAGGTTTATACAAAAGAGACGTCACCGTTGATTGATTACTACAAAAAGTCTAAGAAGCTTGTTGAAATTAAGGGTGAAGGAAATATAGATAGTATTACTGGAAATATCGTTGCATCGCTTCCGTAGAGTTGAAATGGGAATAGAAATCAAGTCACCCCGTGAAATCGACCTTATGAGGAGAGCGGGGAAAATAGTAGCTATCGTTCTTGATATATTGAAGAAGAGAATTAAACCTGGTATTATCACTGAGGAGTTAGACGCAATATCAATAGAAGAACTGAATAAACACGGCGCGAGATCCTCTTTTAAAGGATATAGAGGATACCCGGCGTGTTTGTGTGTTTCTATAAATGATGAGTTGGTACATGGTATACCGGGGAAACGTGTTCTTAAAGAAGGAGATATTGTCACAATAGATTTTGGTGCTATTTATAATGGCTTCCACGGAGATGCTGCTCGTACAATAGCAGTAGGTCGAATTAGTGACACAGCTAAGAAATTGATAGATACTACTGAGAATGCCTTAAAGGTTGGAATTGAAAGTGCAAGAAACGGTGCTCGGCTTGGAGATATATCTTCTTCGATACAGTCGTGTGTTGAGGCTAACGGTTTCTCTGTAGTGCGTGAGTATGCAGGGCATGGCATCGGTCGTCAATTACATGAGGATCCACAGATACCGAATTATGGAACACCAGGGCAGGGGCCTATTTTAAAACCGGGAATGGCTCTCGCTCTCGAACCGATGGTTACCGTGGGTGATTGGCATACTAAAGTAGGCAGTGATGCATGGACAGTTTCTACCGCCGATGGCAGTCTGTGTGCACATTTTGAGGATACGATTGTAATAACTGATGGTGAAGCTGAAATATTGACGATGTTGGATTAGGCACGTCATATGGCTAAAAAGGAAAGCATTGAAGTCGAAGGAACCGTTGTAAAGTCTTTACCTAATACAATGTTCCGTGTTGAGCTAGCCAATGGTCATCAGGTATTGGCTCATATCTCCGGGAAGATGAGGATTCATTATATAAAAATATTGGCTGGAGATAAGGTTCTAGTTGAGCTATCACCTTATGATTTGACAAGAGGCAGGATTACATATAGATTTCGATAGGCTTATGGGTGGAGGAAGGAGCTAAGCATGAAAGTTAAGGCATCGGTAAGACCGCGTTGCGATAAATGTAAGGTAATTAAAAGAAGAGGAATAGTAAGAGTAATCTGTGAAAACCCCAGGCATAAACAAAGGCAGGGGTAAAGCTCTACAGAATACTATTTTGGTAATTTAAGACAAAGGCTGAAAGATAAGGATAAAATCATGGCACGATTAGCAGGAGTAGATCTCCCTAAGAACAAGAGAGTCGAGATAGGTTTACGATATATATATGGTATAGGACCTACAGCTAGCAGAGTAATACTCGAAAAGGCTAAGGTGGATCCCAATACTAAGGTTAGTGAGCTCACGGAGGGTGAGGTTAGTCAGATCCGTGAAATTATTGAGAGAGAGTATGAAGTAGAAGGCGAGTTAAGGCGTAAAATTAACCTTAATATAAAACGGCTAATCGAGATCGGCAGCTATCGTGGTATTCGCCATCGGCGTGGGCTTCCGGTTCGTGGACAGCGAACTAAAACTAATGCCCGTACGAAGAGGGGAGCACGTAAGACGGTTGCTGGTCGCAGAAGAAGTGTATCTAAGAAGTAGAGGAATATTATGCCAGAAAAGAAAAAGGTTACGCGCGTTAAGAGAAAAGAGAAAAAATTAATACCTAAAGGTCGTGCATATATACAATCGACTTTTAATAATACGGTCATAACAATTACTGATCAATCTGGGAATACTATTGCTTGGGGTAGTTCAGGAACTGCGGGGTTTAAAGGATCACGTAAGGGGACTCCATATGCGGCCCAACTTGCAGCTGAGCAGGCGGCACATAGGGGGATAGAACATGGACTCAAGCAAGTTGAAGTGTATGTAAAAGGGCCGGGCAGCGG
>CAZWOG010000125.1:0-3388 GCA_964635685.1 uncultured Dehalococcoidales bacterium
TTTTAGGACGAGCGCTCCTCGTCACTATTTTATTAGTATCGTGGTGATCGCCAGCGACACCACGAGTCATTGCTATCCTGCCGGTCCTGGACATCTCCCTGATGCCGAACTCATCCAGCAAGCGCAGCAGCGACTCCAGCTTGTTCTCATCGCCGGTGACCTCAACGACCACAGAGTCGGCAGCAACATCGACGATCTTAGCCCTGAATATATCGACCACTTGCATAATTTCACTTCTGGTCTCAGGCGTCGCTTTCACCTTAATCAAAGCCAGCTCCCGAGCCACCATATATTCTTCCGTGATATCCAGAACCTTCAGAACATTAACCAGCTTATCGAGCTGCTTCCGCACCTGCTCCACTAAGACAGACGAGCCATCCACCACTATGGTCATACGTGATATCCCTTCGACCTCCGTATGACCGACGGCGATGCTATCTATATTGAATTGTCTCCTGCGGAAGAGGCTGGACACCCGGTTCAGCACGCCGGGTTTATCCTCGACCCACGTTATCAAAGTATGTTTAGACATTACTTTCTCCTAGCCTTCTCCCTAGGCTCCTCTATCATTTCGGACAGGGCCGCGCCGGGGCGCACCATCGGATAGATATTTTCCTCAGGTTCTATGCGGAAATCGATCAGGAATGGCCCGTCGTGCTGCATGGCACGCTGTATCGCGCCTGTCACCATACGTCTGTCCGTGACCCGCTCGCCCGCTATGCCGTAGGCTTCCGCCAACTTTACGAAGTCGGGGCCATACAGCGGAGATGCTACATAGCGGCGTGAATAGAACAACTCCTGCCACTGCCGCACCATGCCGAGATAACCGTTATTCATAACCGCAATCTTGACCGCCAATTTCTCCTGGACGATGGTCGCCAACTCCTGTATCGTCATCTGAAAACCGCCGTCTCCGGCGATACACCAGACGGCATCGCCAGGACACGCCACCTTTGCACCCATAGCGGCGGGAAGCTCGAACCCCATCGGCCCAAGCCCTCCCGACGAAAGGAATTGATTCGGCTTGTCGTACTTGAAGTAATGAGATGCGAACATCTGATTCTGTCCAACGCCGGTAACAATTATGGCATCTCCCTTCGTAACTTCGTATATCTGATTAACCACATACTGCGGAAGCACGCTGTCCGTCTCTCTTATCGATAGCGGGGGATGCTCCCTCTCCCACTCCTGTATCTGGGAGATCCATTCCACATGATTCTGCGGCTCAATCTGGGCGTTCAGTGCTTTGAGAACATGCTTAACATCGCCAACTATCGGCACATCGACTCTGACGTTCTTTCCGATCTCTGCCGGATCGACATCGATATGAATGACCTGGGCCTTGGGCGCAAACCCGGACACGCTGGCCGTAGCCCTGTCATCGAACCGCATCCCGATAGCTATAATCAAATCGGCGGCGCTCACCGCCATGTTGGCATGAGCCAGCCCATGCATGCCGAGCATCCCGAGGCATAACACATGCGTGCCGGGGAATGAGCCCAGGCCGAGCAGCGTGTTCACCACTGGTATCTGCGCCTTCTCAGCAAGCTCCTTCAATTCGACAGATGCGCCTGAATTTGTAACGCCTTTGCCGGCAATTATGAGCGGCCGATTCGATTCCTTGATGAACCTCGCTGCCTTCTTGATCTGCGCCGGATGACCGCGGACAGTAGGTTTATAGCCCGGCAGATCCGCTTTCTCCGGATAATGGTATTCCGCTTCCTCCACAAAAACATCGCGCGGTATGTCAATAAGCACTGGCCCCTGCCTGCCCGTGCTGGCTATATGGAAGGACTCCTTAACCACGGTCGCCAATTCATGCGCCGAGGCCACCAGATAGTTATGCTTTGTTATCGGCAGCGTGATACCGGTTATATCTATCTCCTGAAACGCATCTTTCCCTATAAATGGACGCGCCACCTGCCCTGTAATTGCTACCATCGGCACCGAATCTAAGTATGCCGAGGCGATGCCGGTGACAAGATTAGTAGCCCCCGGCCCGGAGGTAGCCAGACACACCCCCACCTTGCCGCAGGCCCTGGCGTATCCATCCGCTGCATGCGCCGCGCCCTGCTCATGTCGGCACAGGATATGATGAATCTTGGGATACTGCGGCAGCGTATCGTAAAAGGGCAGTAAGACGCCGCCAGGTATGCCAAACATAACCTTCACGCCTTCCTTGAGAAGGCTCTCGCAAACTATCTGTGCACCCGTTAGCTTCATCTGTGCCCCCTAACTCTCTAAAACTGCCCCTTTACCCGCCGATGTTACCTTCTCGGCATATCTCAACAGGTACCCTGATTTAATCTTCGGCTCAAACTTGGGCAGCCTGGCCAGCCGCCCCTTTATCTCCCTATCGCTCAATTCAACATCGAGGCGATGCTTCGGTATATCAATTATAATTGTATCGACATCCTTCAGCGCAGCGATAGGCCCCTTGGCCGCCGCCTCCGGCGAAACATGGCCGATGGCCGCCCCCTTGGTAGCTCCGGAGAACCGGCCGTCCGTGATAAGCGCGACGCTCTCGCCCAGCCCCATGCCGATTATTATCGACGTCGGCCCCAGCATCTCGCGCATACCGGGCCCACCCTTGGGTCCTTCGTAGCGGATGACAACGACATTCCCGGGTTTGATCTTCCCGCCGAGGATGGCCTCGGTAGCTTGCTCCTCGCCATCGAACACACGCGCCTTGCCCTTGTGCTTCATCATCTTGGGCGACACAGCGCCTCGCTTCACGACTGCTCCCTCAGGAGCTAAGTTGCCGAATAGTATCGACAGGCCGCCTTTCTTGGAATGCGGCTTCGAGATCGGCCTTATGACGTCCGCATCCAGAACATGCGCCTGAGCGAGCTCCTTGCCAATGGTCTTGCCCGATGCCCGCTTAACGCCCTTATTCAGAAGCGACTCGATCTCCTTCATTACAGCCGGAATGCCGCCGGCGAGATCCAAATCCTCGATGCGGTATTCGCCGGCCGGGCTCAGCTTGCACAGGTGCGGCGTCTTTTCACTTATCTCATTTATATCCTCTAGCGGATATTTGATACCCGCCTCGTTAGCAATGGCTATCAGATGCAGCACAGAATTGGTGCTCCCGCCCAGCGCCATATCGACCATGAAAGCATTCTGCAACGCCTTCTTTGTGATGATATCGCGAGGACACACATTCGCCTTCAGCAGCTCGACGATCTGCCTGCCAGTCTCGCGCGCCAGTGCGATGCGCCTGGCATCGACCGCAGGTATGGTACCGCTGCCGGGCAGCGACATGCCGAGCGCCTCGGTCAGGCAGTTCATCGTATTCGCAGTGAACATGCCGGCGCAGCTGCCGCATCCGGGGCAAGCCACATGTTCGAGATCGAGAAGCTCCTCCTCGCTCATCTCGCCCGCCTTG
>CAZWOG010000126.1:0-3387 GCA_964635685.1 uncultured Dehalococcoidales bacterium
CACATTTATAAGTCTCTGATAGAGCGGAATGAGATCGAAGTGCTATAGAGAATATGATAAGTTTTGCTAACCGCTGAAGCAGGCCTGACAAAAATTGTTGCCGCCCGTCTTTTATAAGTAAGAGCGAGAAAGAGCGGCAAGTTCATGGATAGTTCTGTATATTGTAATACTGTTCAACGGTTGGATTCTTGTGTTGAAGAGACGAGGAGGAATCAGCTGAACGAGAAATGTGGTAACGAAACCAGAACCATGGAGGCCGTAATCGCTGACCTGTTTGAAGATTATTACGACAAGGTCGTTCATTATATATATATCCGTATCAGCGATCAGCCGGAAGCTGAGGATTTAGCTGGCGAGGTATTCTTAAAAGCGTTGAAATCCATGGGATCTTACCGGGGTTCTGCAGAACAACTGAGGTTCTGGATCTTTAAAATAGCCCGTAACATTGTAATAGATCACTATCGCAAGATGAGCAGACGCAAGACCGTGAATCTGGATGATGTGGAAATACCGGATGGCTCCAATGTCGAGGAGATGGCTGAGCGGAGATTGCAGGTGGGTGAGTTAACGAAAGCTATGGACCAGTTGACTCAAGCACAGCGGGAGGTAATAGGCTTGCGGTTCTTTGCAGGACTGTCATCGGCAGAGACGGCACAGGTGTTGGGGAAAAGCAGCGGGGCGGTCAGGGAGATGCAGTGTGATGCCATACAGAGGCTGCGGAAACTAATGTGATGACGGGACAGAAGGGGGTGTTGTGATGAGAGACGATATAGAAAAAATACTGGATGAATGCATCGATCGCTTGAACGGCGGTGAATCGCTGGAGGATTGTCTTGCCAGCTATCCGGAGCATGCTGAAGAATTACGTCCGCTATTGCTGGCGGCTGGTGAGATTAGAGATGCTGACTTGCCGATTATAAATCAGAAGGCCAAGTCGGCGGCCAAGATCAGGCTTAATGCTGCATTGGTAGAAAAGAGAGAGGAGGTTGGAGTTATGCAACGATTACTCGGAATGTTCACGGTTCAGAAATCAAAGGTATTTGCCACGGTGTCCGTATTGTTAGTTGCGATACTTGTGGGCGTAAGCGTCTACGCAGTGATGGGCGAAGGGGGGACTTCAGAACCCGGACAGAATAATGTCGGGACGGCAGGAGTCAGTAATTTCTTGTCACAAGAGGAGTTTGAGGCTTATCTGTCGTCTAATTCGCAGTACACTGGTGGCAATTGGCACGGCGGCATGTTTGCGGGGGAGGATTCGAGTATAGTCCCTCTGCCAAGTCCTGTGGAGAAGGATACTTCAGTCGTAAATGGGAATGATATTTCAGACAGGGTATCTGGCACTAATGTCCAGGTTATCGGAATAGACGAGCCGGATATCGTGAAGACGGACGGAATGAACATCTTCTTCTCAAGGGAAGATTACTATTACTACTATTACGAGTCCTACTCTTCTGATATCATGCCGTCGCAGACAGACAACGGGGTTAAAATCGTCAGCGCGTATCCTGCTATAAATATGTCGGTCCTGAGCAAAATCGATAAGAACGGGGACCTGCTGCTGCATGATAATACACTCGCGGTTTTCACATGGGATGGTATCTATGGGTATGATGTATCGGATCCGCAGAATCCTGTCAGTAAGTGGGAGATTACATTAAATGATTCCACCAGCTTGGTCACGGCCAGACTATATCAGGGAAAGATATATCTGGTAACGCAGACTTACGTGTACAGCTATGAGCCACTGCCCATCAGACCGCTGGAGGTTAATAGTAAAGCCGTAGAATTAAACTACTACGACATATACTATCCAATGACACCGTCATATACGGATAGTACTTTGAACGCCATGGTTTTCGATATGCAGAGCGGCAATCTGGAAGACACGGTGTCTTTTGTCGGGGCCTCATATTCATCGGTGATATATATGTCTGGTAATGCCATCTACATCGGCTATTCCTACTCCGAGAACGAGGTGCCATACATATTCGAGTTCTGCACCGAGACATGCCAGGGCATATTGCCCGAATCGGTAATAGCCAAGATTAACCAGTTGGAAGGTTATGACATCAGTAACGCAGCCAAGATGACCGAGATAGAGGTCATCATCAGTGAGTACCTGTATTCACTGAGCGGCGATGAAATGGTGCAGGTCGAGAATAACATAAGCAATGCGCTGCAGGAGTACTACTCCGAACACATGAGGGAACTGGAGAAAACCGGCATTGTAAAAATAGGGTTCGATGGCCTCGATGTGACAGCAACGGGCAGCGTGCCGGGTAGCCTGCTGAACCAGTTCTCAATGGATGAGTATAATGGCTATCTCAGGGTAGCGACAACCGTCGGCAACGGGTTCAGCATGTATTACGGAATGTTCTGGGTCAGCGGTGAGAGCGCCAACGACATATATGTACTGGACGGCAATCTGAGCGTTGTCGGTTCGATACAGGGTCTGGGTTTGACGGAACAGATATATTCGGCCAGATTCATTGGTGACAAAGGATATATCGTCACGTTCAGACAGACCGATCCGTTCTATATATTAGACCTGTCCGATCCGTTGAACCCGCAGCTCAAGGGTGAACTGGAGATTCCGGGCTACTCGTCATATCTGCATCCGATAACAGGGGACAGGATGCTGGGTATCGGCCAAGAGGATTGGAAGGTAAAGATATCTCTGTTCGATGTTCAGAACCCGGAGCAGCCTGCCGAGTTGGACAAGTATATTCTGGAGGATTACTGGTCAGATATACTAAGCACATATCATGCTTTCTTGCTGGATGAAGCGCATGAAATATTCTTCCTGCCGGGAAGCGAAAGTGGTTACATATTTTCCTACGCAGGTAACAACTTAGAACTGGTAAAGGTTGTAAGCGATATCCAGGCACGGAGAGCAATTTACATCAACGACAGCCTGTATATAGTAGGCGATAACAAAATAGTCGTTGTGAATGAGCTGGACTGGCAGGTCGTGAACGAGCTTGAGTTCTAAAAGCATAGTCCAATAAAGAATCTGCAACAAAGCCCTTCGCAGTGTTAAGACCATAGAATAACTGCGAAGGGCTTTTCATATGTGTCGCTTAGAACTATTACTTTCGATCCGCTTTTTTCAAAACATCTTTCTGTTGCTGTATGCCCTTCAAGCTTTTCTCGCAGAATATCCTGTTGCCGGAGATATCCGTCTCACAATAGTACATGGCGGTTGAGATTGTGGAAGGGGTGGGTGTGAATATCTGGACCTGTTCAGGAATGAGTTTCAAGCCTGTAGATAAAAAGTCCCTCAATCTCTGCATGTGGCGCATAGTGCAGCCGGGATGCGCGGCTATGAGGTAATACGTTAGAAAATATCTTTTGCCCACCCTGGCACAGGTCTCATCAAACATGGCT
>CAZWOG010000127.1:0-3372 GCA_964635685.1 uncultured Dehalococcoidales bacterium
ACGCACCGCCGCCATTATGCAGGGTGTAACGACAGTATACAAGACCGACGCCTTCAAACATATGATCGAGCACATCAGCAAGCTCGCCAACAAGCGCTACGGCGAGAACGAGGAAAACGACCGGGCGATACGCATATTATCCGATCACTCTCGTGCAATAACCTTCCTCATCGCCGATGGCGTTATACCATCGAACGAAAGCCGCGGCTACGTGCTGCGCCGGGTGCTGCGCCGCGCCGCGCTCTTCGGCAGGAAACTGGGGCTAGAGGAGCTGTTCCTCTACAACCTGGCGACCGAGGTCATCAAGCGCATGGGCGCTCAGTACCCCGAGCTTAAGCGCGAGCAGAAGTTCATCCTCAGCACCATTGAAGCGGAGGAATCAAGGTTCAGGGAGACGCTGAATATCGGCTTGAACCTGCTGGACGAGATGATCGACGACATCAAGAAATCGGGCAAAAAGACCATTGGCGGGGACGACGCTTTCAAGCTCTACGATACCTACGGCTTCCCTCTCGACGTGACTAAGGAAGTCGCAGCGGAACACGGGTTGAAAGTAGATATGGAAGGCTTCGAGCGGGAGATGGATAAGCAGCGCAATAAGGCGCGCGCCTCTCACAAGTTCAAACTGGACGACAAAGCAGCAGCCAAAGTATATACAAAGGAGAACCTGCCGGAGGTCTGCTTCATCGGCGACGACTGCTCCAAGTTGAAGCACCGCAGCGATATTTTAATGATGACTGCGAAAGGGGCCAAGACAGCAAAACTGTCGCAGGGCGACAAGGGCGAGATCGTGCTGCGCGAGACGCCCTTCTACGGCGAGATGGGCGGACAACTGGGGGACAGGGGAGAGATAGTCGGCCCGCACGGACGATTCGTCGTGGAGGACACCTATCACATAGGGCACGAGCTGACCATCCATCGCGGCAAGGTGGCGGAAGGATACATACCAGCCGAGGAGATTGTCGTGGCCAAGGTGGACGAGGAGCGCCGCAGGGACATCGCGCGCAACCATACGGCGACCCACCTGCTCCAGGCGGCGCTGCGCCAGGTCCTCAGCGAGCACATACGACAATCCGGTTCGCTCGTATCGCCGGACTATTTCCGTTTCGACTTCACCCACCAGAAAGCCCTCACCACAGAGGAGCTGGCAAAGATACAACGCATCGTGAACGATAACATACGCCACAACTACAAAGTGACCGCCAGGCTTATGCGCTACAAAGAGGCCATCGAGATAGGAGCGCTGGCGTTCTTTGATGAGAAGTACGCTGACGAGGTGCGCGTCATGGAGGTCGGCAAACCGTCGATATCCACCGAGCTGTGCGGCGGCTCCCACGTCTCCGCCACCGGCGAGATCGGCCTCATCTGCATCACCGGCGAGAGCAGCATCGGCGCCGGCATCCGGCGCATCGAGGCGGTAACAGGCAGGGGTGCCGAGAGATACATCGAGGAGAAACAAGAACTGATCGATGAGATCGCAGACGCCCTCAAAACCAAACCATCCGATATCGTAAACCGCATATCCGCACTGCAGAAAGAGATCGAGACTATTCGCAAAAAGGCCTCCAGCGCAGAGCAGCAATCTTTGAAAAGCGATGTGGCCTCCCTGATCGATAGAATCGTTGAAATAAACGGGGTGCACGTGCTAGCCGCCAGTGTCGCCGCATCGGACATGGACGCGCTGCGCAAGATGGGCGACCTGGTTAAAGAGCAGGCCGGCAGTGTGCTGGTGGTGCTGGCAGCTGAATTCAACGGCCAGGCCAACTTCATCGCCATGGCGACCGCCGACCTTGTCGCCAAAGGTCTGCACGCCGGCAATATTATCAAGCAGATCACGAAGGCGGTCGACGGGCGTGGCGGCGGCAGGGCGGAGACGGGGCAGGGCGGTGGGAAGGACGTCGCCAAGCTGGATGAAGCATTAAAACTGGTGAGGGAATTGGTGGCAAAACATGGCGATCATCGGGCTTGATGTCGGCGATAAACACATCGGGATAGCCCTGGCCATCGGAACCCTCGCTGTCCCCGTGGCTGTAATCGAGAGGACGGAGGAAGAGGAGGACCTGGAGCGCATAGCAGCCCTCACCCGCGATTATGAGACTGAACTGATCGTGATCGGACTCCCGCATTCCATGGACGGCAGCATCGGCGCTCAAGCCGGACTGGTTCTCGATTTTGCAAAGTCACTTTCAAATCATACTGACATCCCGATCGACATGTGCGACGAACGCCTCACCACCGTCACCGCAGATCGATTGCTCCAGGAAAGCGGCGCTAAACGCAAGCAACGCAAAGCAAATATCGATGCGATGGCCGCTGCCGTTATCCTTCAGGCTTATATTGACGGGATGAGCAGATGACGAAATTCGTCGGAATAATCGGCTATCCGGTTGGGCATTCCGTATCGCCGCAGATGCAGCAGGCCGCTTTCGATTACTACAAGCTGGATATCAAGTACGAGCTATGGGAAACGGCGCCGAACAAGCTCGCCTCATTCGTAGAGCGGCTGCGCCAGCCGAAGTATCTGGGAGCGAATATTACCGTCCCTCACAAGGGAGCGATGCTGCAACTGGTGGATGAACTTGAAGCCCTCGCATCCGAGGTAGGAGCGGTGAATACCATCGTCAACAGAGCCGGGCGGCTGTACGGTTTCAACACCGACGCCGGCGGCTTCCTTAAAGCATTAAATAAAGATGGGGGTTTCGATCCGGCAGAAAAGCACGCGGTGATCCTCGGCGCCGGCGGTGTAGCGCGCGCGGCGACCTTCGCGCTCTCCAAGGCGGGGATAAAATCACTGACCATCACCGACATCGACCTGGATAGGGCACACAAGTTGAAGGCCGATCTCGAGCGCAGCCTGGCACGCACGCAGGGCAAGCCCCCGCGAAGCTGCTACGACGCCAAAGACATCACATGGATCGACTCGCTGACATACAAGATGTGGCCCATCCCGGATATAAATGTATTTTCACTAAAGGACCCGCTATTTAAGAGTGCCATATCGGACTGCCATCTGATCGTCAACTGCACACCGATAGGAATGAAGCATAGTGCAACAGAGAATGAATCTCCGCTGGATGCCGGTTTTATTCCCAGTAAAGCATTTGTCTATGATGTAGTGTATAATCCTCTGGAAACAAAATTGTTATCAAAAGCCAGAAAAGCAGGTGCAAGTACTCTCAATGGATTACCTATGTTAGTATATCAGGGAGCAATAGCTTTTGAATTGTGGACTTCCAGGGAGGCGCCTGTTAACATAATGTTTAAAGCGGCGGAAAAAGCTCTATGAAGTGAGGGGGACAGATGAACACCGATATAACAAGCAAGCGCTGCGGATACTGCAAAGGCGCAGGAAAGATAAAAAAATCGGAATTC